>NZ_JBMOJE010000026.1:0-47254 GCF_049316945.1 Propionivibrio sp.
TACGCTGTAACTGGTTGATTAAGAAAGATGTTTTTTGTCGCTTGTTAAACTTCGGATAGGCTGGACTATCTCCCGCGCCGGACTTTGTCCCGCAGCACATGAAAACGCCTTTTTCGGGCATGCACATGCACTTCGCGGGACATAGGTGGATGCGCTACAAGCCCTTGAGGAAAGCGAGTAGCGGATCATCGGGCCGGTATCGGCCGGGTTTGCCCTCTGGTGGTTTCGTCTTGTCGAGAACGGCCTGCTTCATCGCCAAATCGGCATCCAGATAGATCAGCATGCCGCCCGATCCGCAGCAGGGGTCGTAGATGTCGTGCTTGAGTTCGGGCTTGATCAGCCGCACCATCATGCGCACGACCGAGCGCGGCGTATAGAACTCGCCACCTTTCTTGCCCGTCGAGTCGGCGAATTCGCCGATCAGGTATTCGTAGGCGGCGCCGAGGAGGTCGGGGAATTCGAAGTCTTCATTGCGTAGCCGGTACTTGCCGAAGTGGGTGATTAGTTGCTGCAGCTTGATGTCGGGAGTCTTGCTTTGGCCGATCTTGCGTGTGAAGTCGATGTGTTCGAGCACGTCGTAGAGGCTGATGTTTTCGCCTTCAATTCCCGCCAGCGCCTTGCTCAGCAGGTTGCCGACGTTGGCCTGGCGGGAGTTGTCGAGCAGGTAGGCGTAGCGCGATTGCTTGGGCACCCAGAAGTAGCCGTCGCGCTTGTACCAGCGGCTGTTTTTGGCCGACTGCTCGGCCTCGGCCTGACTTTTTCCGGCATCGAGTCCGAACTTGATGATTTCGTCGCGGCGTTGGTCGAAGACGTCTGAGCAGCGCTTGATGAACAGCATGCCAAAAATGTATTCCTTGAATTCGGAGGCGTCCATTTTTCCGCGCAGGATGTCGGCGGCTTTGAACAGGTGGCGTTCGAGTTGGGGCAGGGTCAGCGGCATGGCGTCTTCGGGGGAACGGTCTTGGCAGCGTAATCGCCAAGCCGCTTTTTTATTGACAGAGGTCGCATTCACGCGCAAGTCAGGCGGAATGTGTGGGCGATGGTCGTCAATCCGCGGTACGCTGGCATAAAAAAATCTGGGGAGCACAAGGCTCCCCAGATTTTTCATGACTTTATTAATTTCACCCTGATCGTTTTTTCACGACTATATTCTTACGTGACAACATTGTTTCAGCCGGCGAAGTTCTTCTCGGCGAAATCCCAGTTAGCGAGGTTATTCAGGACAGTTTCAACGAACTTCGGACGCAGATTGCGGTAGTCGATGTAGTAGGCATGTTCCCATACGTCAATACAGAGCAGTGCCTTGTCGCCAGTGGTCAGCGGGGTGCCGGCGGCGCCCATGTTGACGATGTCAACCGAACCATCGGATTTCTTGACCAGCCACGTCCAGCCGGAGCCGAAATTGCCGACGGCGGAGGTCTGGAAGGCTTTCTTGAATTCGTCCAAGGAGCCCCATTTCTTATTGATGGCATCGGCCAGCGCACCGTTCGGAGCGCCGCCACCATCGGGCTTGAGGCAGTTCCAGAAGAAGCTGTGATTCCAGACTTGTGCGGAGTTGTTGTAGATGCCGCCGGCTGGTGCCTTCTTGATGATGGCTTCGAGATCGAGGTTTTCGTACTCGGTACCCTTGATCAGGTTATTTAGATTGGTGACGTAGGCCTGATGGTGCTTTGCATGGTGGTATTCGAAGGTTTCCTTCGACATGTGGGGAGCCAGGGCATCCATGGCAAAAGGCAGTTGCGACAGTTGATGTTCCATAATTTATCCTTGAGTTGCTTGGCGTGAAAGTTGATGACACGCACGTTAGGTGGGTTGTTGTTTTTTCTGCGAGGGGTTTTGGCGTGTTTGATGGATCCGGTTATTTCGAAACAGAAGTAACGGTAGCATCCGCCCGACCGCTGTGAAAACAGACAGTGATCCGGTCGTTTGGTTCAAGCGACCGGCTGTCGCGAAGGATATTTCCCTCTTTGTCGCTGACAATGCTGTAGCCCCGCGCGAGGACGGCGTCCGGATTGAGGTGGGAGAGGCTGGAGGCAATGCGAGCGAGGTCGGCGGATTTTCCGTGCAGGTTTTCTTGCCATTCGCCATGCAGCTTTGCTGCCAGTGATTCAAGTCGTCGGGCGAGCCGACTGGTATCCGGGCGGGCGAGCAGAAGGCGGTGGGTCAGGCTGGCGAGCGCGTGGCGACCGCGGGTGCTGGCCTGTGTCAGGCCGCTGTCAAGGCGTCGCTGCAAATTGAGCAGGTTTTCGTGCTGTTGCGCCAGACGCTGTGCCGGGTGCTGCAAACGATGTGCCAGCCAGTCGAGGTGCTGACTGCGCTGATTGTGGCTTTGCCTGAACTGTCGGCACAGGGTGCGCCGACAATCGACAAGGCCGGCCATCAGAGCAGAACGTTCCGGAGCTGCCAGCTCAGCCGCGGCCGTTGGGGTGGGCGCGCGCTGATCAGCAACGAAATCGGCGATGGTGAAGTCGGTCTCGTGACCGACGCCCGTAATCACCGGGATCGAGCAGGTACGGATTGCCCGAGCCAGCTCTTCATCATTGAACGCCCACAGGTCTTCAAGGCTGCCACCGCCCCGGCAGACGATGAGTACGTCGCACTCTCGCCTTTCACTGGCGTTGCGGATGGCGCCGGCGATTTGCGCTGCGGAGCCCTCACCCTGTACTGGCGTCGGGTAGAGGACGATGCCGATGTGCGGTGCGCGACGATTGAGCGTAGTCAGAACATCTTTCAACGCGGCTGCCTGTGGCGAGCTGACGATCCCTATGCGGTGCGGATAGGCGGGCAGCGGCCGCTTGTCTGCACTGGAAAAAAGTCCCTCACGTTCAAGTTTTTCCTTGAGGCGGAGAAACTGTTCGTAAAGATTGCCGATACCTGCTTTGCGCGCGGCTTCGACATTGAGCTGGAAGTCGCCGCGTGCCTCATAAAGCGTGACCAGTACTCGCGCTTCGATGTGCTGGCCGTTCTCAAGGCGCCAGCCGAGAAGCTGGGCGCGGTTGCGGAACATGACGCAGCGCACCTGTGCAGCAGCATCCTTCATGGAGAAATAGACGTGGCCGGAAGCCGCGTAAGTCAGGTTGGAGATTTCTCCGGCGACCCAGCAAAGCGGGAAGGCGGATTCGAGTCGCTCCCGTGCAAGCCGGTTGAGCATGGAAACCGGGATGACGGGGGCTGATGGGGCAAGGCTTGCGCCGGGGCGGGTGCTTTCTGGCATGCGCCAATTCTACATCCATGTGAAATCATTCACACCCTGCGCCGGTTTCAGCCCGGAAGTGGTCTGAAACCCCTGCGGAATAAGGAAGGTTTTTTAACGTATTGATTTTTAATGATTAATTTTACCGCCTGTTTTTCCTGCATAGTGTAAAAAATCCTTTTGCCAACGGTACTTAGGGTGCACGATTGTCTTTTATCCACCCGGTTATCCACAGATTTTGTGGACAAGATTATTGATATTACTTTAGTGCAGGGCTTGCCGCTGGCGTCGGCACAGGCTAAAGTCCGTGGCTGAAGAAATCTTGAGGGGATAGCGTGTTTTCAATCATTCTGGCTGCCGGCTGGCCCATTTGGCCATTGCTGTTCGCGTCGATCATTGCCGTCGCACTGATCATCGAGCGTCTGGTGGCGTTGCGTCGTGCCAAGGTGTTGCCAAGCGGTTTGTTGCAGCGCGTGGTTGCCGAGTACCGGCAACACGGCGCCAGCGAGGCGATGCTGGCCAACCTTGAGGCGCAATCCCCGCTTGGCCGCGTGCTCTCTGCCGGCTTGCGCAATGTCGGCAGTTCGCGTGAAATCATGCGCGAGTCGATCGAGGAGACCGGTGGTGTGGTGGCGCACGAGCTTGAACGCTATCTCACGACACTGGGTACCATCGCCTCAATCAGCCCTCTGATGGGTTTGTTTGGCACCGTGGTCGGCATGATCGAAATTTTCGGTTCGCAGTCGCCGACCGGAACCAATCCGATGCAACTGGCGCACGGAATTTCGGTGGCGCTTTACAACACGGGTTTCGGCTTGATCATCGCCATTCCGGGAATGATTTTCTGGCGCCATTTCCGCGCGCTGGTCAATGGTTTTGTCATTGAAATGCAGCAGCAGGCCGTGCGTCTGGTCGAGATATTGCACGGCGAGCGCAAGGCTTGAGGATCGCGCGATGAATTTTCAACGCGGTCGTGACCATGATGTGCCCGAGATCAACCTGATCCCGCTGATTGACGTGCTGCTGGTGATCATCATTTTCCTGATGCTGACCACGACTTATGCCAAATTCTCAGGGCTGGAAATCAATCTGCCGACGGCCGATGCCAGCAAGCAGGCCGAGCAGCCGAATGAAGTCAGCGTAGCCGTGACGGCGACCGGTCAGGTGCTGGTCAACAAGGCACCACTGGCGGCGACCGATGTGAAGGCGATAAGCGAAGCATTGCGCCGTGCAGCAGGGGATGGCAAGGATCCGGTTATTGTCATCAATGCCGACGCCAAGGCAACGCATCAAAGCGTGGTCGATATCATGCAGGCGGCACAGGTTGCCGGCTATCCGCACATTTCCTTTGCCACGCAATCGCCCCGCTGATGGCTCACTGCTGCTGAATTGCTGATGAGCTGCTGATGAGTTTTTCCGGCATCGCATGGCGTTTGCCACGCTTGTGGTACCGGCCGCAACTGGCCGTTGCGCTCCTTCCACTGTTACCCCTTTCCTGGCTGTTTCGGCTGATCGTCTGGTTGCGGCATGGCCTGTATCGCTGTGGCGTGCTGCGCTCATTCTGTTTGCCGGTGCCAGTCATCGTGATTGGCAATCTGACCGTCGGTGGCAGTGGCAAGACCCCGCTTGTGCTCTGGCTGGTTGAACGCTTGCGTGAACAGGGCTGGACGCCGGGGATCATCAGTCGGGGCTATGGCGGTGCGGTCGACGGCGTGCAGTCGGTTGGGCTGGATTCTGCTTCTTCGCTGGTCGGTGACGAGCCGCTGCTGCTGGCGCGGCGCGGCCAGGCTCCGGTTTTTATCAGCCGTGATCGTGTGGCCGCCGGACAGGCCTTGCTGACCGCTCATCCTGAATGCAATGTCATCATTTCTGACGACGGGTTGCAGCATTACCGCTTGCGGCGCACGGTCGAAATTGCCGTGTTTGACGGCCGTGGCGCGGGAAACGCTCAACTGTTGCCGGCGGGGCCCCTTCGTGAGCCGCTCCAGCGTTTATCGGCGGCAACGGCGGTGGTGTGGAACGCGGCTTCCGAAGCACAATTACAGCAGGCCAGCGCTACGCTCGCCTTGCCGCAGTTCGCGATGCGTCTGGACGGTCAGCGTTTCCATGCTCTGACGGATGCCCGGCAACGCTGTAATGCCGAAGATCTGAATGGCAAACGCTTGTACGCGATGGCCGGTATTGGCGATCCTTCACGCTTCTTTGCGCAGCTTGAGGCCTTGGGACTCAAGTTTGAGGCGCATCCGTTCCCCGATCATCACGATTACAGCGCTGCAGACCTCGCATTCGCGCACGATGGTGTGCTGCTGATGACCGAGAAAGACGCGGTAAAATGCGCGGCTTTGACTACCCGCGAAGCATGGGTGCTTCCGGTCGATGCGCAAATTGTTGCCGCAGCCGATGGCATGTCATTGCTTCAGACCATACTGGAGAAACTCGATGATCCACGCAGCGACAGTGGTAACCGCCGTTTGGCCCGGTAAACCGTATCCCCTGGGCGCTACCTGGGACGGGGGAGGGGTCAATTTCGCCTTGTTTTCCGAGCATGCCGACAAGGTTGAGTTGTGCCTATTCGATGCCAGCGGACGGCATGAGCAACAACGCATCGAGTTAGGCGAACAGACCGATCAAATCTGGCACGCCTATCTGCCCGGAGTTCGCCCGGGCCAGCTCTACGGTTACCGGGTTTACGGTCCTTACCGGCCGGAGCAGGGGCATCGGTTCAATCCGCACAAGTTGCTGCTGGACCCCTACGCCAAAGCCATCGTCGGCGCCGTCGAGTGGAGCGACGCTCAATTCGGCTACCGTATCGGCAGCCCCCAGGCGGACTTGAGCTTCAGCCGCCGCGACAGTGCGCCGGGCATGCTCAAGTGCCAGGTGATCGATCCGGGTTTTGACTGGGAAGGGGATAGGCGCCCAAACGTTCCCTGGCATAAAACCATCATCTATGAACTGCACGTCAAGGGCTTCACCCAACTGCATCCTGGAGTTCCACCGGAATTGCGCGGTACCTATGCCGGGCTGAGTGCCGGGCCGGTCATCGACCACCTCAAGCGCCTGGGCGTTACCGCGGTGGAATTGCTGCCGATGCACACCTTCGTCGACGACCGGCATCTGCTGGAGAATGGGCTGAAAAATTACTGGGGCTACAATTCGATCGGTTATTTCGCCCCCGATCCACGCTATAGCGCCAGTGGCCATCTCAACGAATTCAAGCACCTGGTCAAGACGCTGCACGCCGCCGGCATCGAAGTCATCATGGATGTGGTCTACAACCACACGGCCGAAGGCAATCACCTGGGTCCGACGCTGTGCTTCCGGGGTATCGACAATGCCGCCTACTATCGCCTGGTGGAGAGTGATCCCCGCTACTACATGGATTACACCGGTTGCGGCAATACCTTGAACATGATGCATCCGCGGGTATTGCAACTGATCATGGATAGCCTGCGTTACTGGGTGATCGAGATGCACGTGGATGGTTTCCGCTTCGATCTGGCTGCGGCCCTGGCGCGGGAACTGCACGAAGTCGATCAACTCGGCGCATTCATGGACATCATTCACCAGGATCCGATATTGTCCCAGGTGAAACTGATTGCCGAGCCCTGGGATCTGGGGGAGGGCGGTTATCAGGTGGGTAACTTTCCGGTCGGCTGGGCCGAGTGGAATGGCAAGTACCGGGATGTGGTGCGCGATTACTGGCGCGGCGAAGGGGGGCTGATGGGCCAACTGGCCTACCGCCTGACCGGTTCCAGCGACCTGTACCAGCGCAGCGGTCGCCGGCCCTATGCCAGCATCAATTTCATTACGGCACACGACGGTTTTACGCTATACGATCTGGTCAGTTATAACGAAAAACATAATGCGGCCAATCTGGAAAACAACCGTGACGGCGACTCGCATAACCGCAGTTGGAACTGCGGCGAGGAAGGCGATACGACCAATCCGGAGGTGCTGCAGTTGCGTCAGCGGCAGCGGCGCAATCTACTGGCGACGTTGATGTTATCGCAAGGCGTGCCGATGCTGCTGGCCGGCGATGAAATGGGCCGCACCCAGCGCGGCAACAACAATGCCTATTGTCAGGATAACGAACTGAGCTGGGTTAACTGGGATCTGGCATGGCTACAGGACAACCATGAGCTGTTCGAATTTACCCGTCGCCTGATCGAGTTGCGCAACAAGCATCCGGCGCTACGCCGGCAGCATTTCTTTCAGGGCCAGCGCATCCGTGGCGCGGGCGTCAGGGATATCATCTGGCTGCATCCCGCCGGAAACGAGATCAGCGATGATGACTGGGACCATCATTTTTCGCGCTGCTTCGGCTTGTACCTGGTCGGCGAGGCTCTTGAAGAACAGGATGAGCACGGTCAATCAATCAAGGATGATGATCTGCTGCTGTTGTTGAATGCCCATCACGAGGCCATCAGTTTCACCCTGCCGTGGAAAGGGAACTGCGAACTGGTGCTGGATACCGCCCTGGCCGGGGGCGGCAACGGCCAGCCGCCCATCGACCAGTCCTATTTGTTGCAGGGCGGTTCGCTGGCGCTGCTGACCCAGCGGCGGGAGGCTGGCCGAGTGGCGGTGCCGCTCCTGCGGCGGCGTTATTTCATGCCCTTCGGCGCCCAGGTGCTGGAAGGTGGCCGGATCAGTTTTCGACTGTGGGCGCCAGTGGCGGAGCGGGTGTTCGTGTTGCTGGAAGAAGCGGGTGGCGGCGCCATCACCCTGCCGATGGCGTGCAGGGAAGCTGGCTGGCACGAATTGACCACCGACCGGGCCAAGGTGGGCGACTTCTACCGCTACCGGATCGATGGCGTGGGCGATGTTCCCGATCCGGCTTCCCGTTACAATCCCCACGGGGTGCACGGTCCCAGCCAGGTGCTGGAGCCAGGTCAGTTCGTCTGGAATGACCGCAACTGGCGGGGCCGGCCCTGGGAAGAAGCGGTTATCTATCAACTGCATGTCGGCGCTTTCACCCCGCAGGGCACCTTTGCAGCGCTCAGGGAACGGCTGGACTATCTGGTGGGACTGGGCGTGACCGCCATTCAACTGCTGCCGGTCGGCGCCTTTGCCGGGGCGCACAACTGGGGTTGCGACGGCGTGCTGCCATTTGCGCCCGCCGCCAGCTATGGCCATCCGGACGAACTGAAAGATCTGATTCAGAGCGCCCATCATAAGGGACTGATGGTCCTGCTGGATCTGGCCTGTCACAACTTCGGTCCCGAGGGTAATTATCTGTCCGCTTACGCCCCGGCGTTCTTCGCGAAACCCGGGGCCGGCCAGGCTGCCAGCCGTATCGATATAACGCTTGCGGTGGTCCGCGAGTTCGTTATCCACAATGCACTGTACTGGCTGGAGGAGTTCCACCTGGACGGCCTGCGCCTGGATTCGTCGCTGCTCCAGGAGCATGCCGGAAAGGCAGATTTATTGCTGGAACTGGCCGGTGCCGTTCACGGGGGGCCTGGCAAATACCGGCATTGCCATCTGCTGTTGGGCTATGATCGACTGGCCGCACCTTATCTGCATTGGGAAAATCATGGCGATCCACGCCGTTACGAAGCCGTCTGGAATGATGCCGCCCAGCACGCCATGCAGGAGGTGCTGATCGGCACCAAGGAAGGCGTAGGCTGCAACGTTCGGCCGCTCGAACAGTTGGGCGCTTGCTTGAGCAAGGGGTTTCCCGTAGACGGGCCAGATTCACTGCTGCCGACGGCTTTTGTAACCTTCCTGCAGGATTATGCCAAAATCGGTAACCGGGCTCTGGGTGAGCGGCTCCACCAGTTGGTGTCGCCGCGCCCCCTGGGGGCCATGGTGGCTACCTCTCTGCTGGCGCCCATGCCGCCTGCGTTGTTCATGGGCGAGGAGTTCGCTGCCGCGCAGCCGTTCTTGTATTTTTGTGATTTCAACCCGGACTCGGTCAATAACATCGCCCAGGATCGGCGCAAGTCCTTCGCCCATCTTCAGGAGTTTCGTACGCCCCGCGCCCGGGAAGCGATCCCCGACCCCACGGATCGGGTCACATTTCAGCGCTGCAAACTGGACTGGAATAGCGTGAACCACGCACCGCATGCGGACTGGCTGTCTTTCTATCGTCGCCTGCTGGCGGTACGCCACCGGGAAATTTCGCCCCGCTTGGCCGGGATGCATGAAGAAGCGGTACGCTACACCTTGCTTGGCGAGCGGGGCTTATCGATCCAGTGGCACCTGGGGGATGGCTCGGTGTTAACCCTGCTGGCCAATTACGGTGAGGTTCCGCTGGAAGGGCTGCAACGTCCGGAAGGTGCGGTCCTCTGGGCCGAGCCGGGCGACGCGGACCATGCGCTGAATCAAGGCTGGCTGCCGCCGTGGTCGGTGGTGTGGTTGCTGCACGCGGCCGCCTGAAGTTTGTCAGAACAGTCTGGGCCGGGTGGGTAAAGGCCGCGCAGCGCCGTGCTCAGCCTGTCATCGAAGGTATCGGCTATACTGCCCATCGTTGCCATTCACAGCCCTGAACTGCTCCATGGCTGCATGGGGCGGCAGCCGATTGCTGGATAGCGATATGCCGTCGTTTTTTCATTGCCTGCCAGTAACATTTACCACTGAGAGAATTCGAAATGGACGCTCGCTTGCTTGATATCCTGGTCTGCCCGATCTGCAAAGCCAATCTCGAATACCGCAAGGCCGAGTTGGAACTGGTCTGCAAGCCCTGCAAACTGGCTTTCCCGGTGCGTGACGACATTCCGGTCATGCTTGAGGAAGAAGCTCGCCAGCTTGATGCGGAGGAAGCCTGAATTCCAGGTGATGGCATGAATTTCAAGGTCGTCATTCCCGCCCGCTATGCTTCAACCCGCTTGCCGGCCAAGCCGCTGCTCGATCTTGGCGGAAAGCCGATGGTTGCCAGGGTGGCCGAGCGCGCTATGCTTTCAGGTGCCGAAGAAGTCTGGGTAGCGACCGACCATGCCGACATAATGGCGGCTGCCGTTCAGCACGGCTTGTCGGTGCTATTGACGCGTACTGATCATCCGAGTGGAACGGATCGCCTGGCTGAAGTGGTGGAGCAACGGGGCTGGGACGATGAGACCATCGTGGTCAATGTACAGGGCGATGAGCCGCTGATCGATCCGGCACTGATTGCACAGACGGCACGCCAACTGGCTGAGAGCGGGGCGGATATCGCCACCGTGGCGCATCCGATCGACAACGCCGCCGATTTCTTCAATCCGAATGTTGTCAAGGTGGTTTGCAAGTCAGACGGCGATGCCTTGTATTTTTCCCGCGCACCGATTCCTTATGCGCGCGACCACTTTGCCGGTGCGGCGGGAAAACAAATGTTGCCGCATGGGATGCCGGCGTACCGGCACATCGGGCTTTATGCCTACCGAGCACGTTTTTTGCGCGCTTATGCTTGTTTGATACCATCGCCGCTTGAGCACTTCGAGGCGCTGGAACAGTTACGCGCTCTGTGGCATGGTTTCCGGATCAGCGTGGTGATTTCAGATCATCTGCCGATGGCGGGCGTAGATACCGAGGAAGATGCTTTTAGCATGCAAGATTACTTCCGAAAGATATGAAAATGTTTGACCGTTCGAGCAAATAAAGGTATTTTTCAAAAGTTTGGATACGGTAGTTGCGCATCAACGTGCCGTGCCAGTGGTATATATTCATAATTCTGTTTGATTTTCTCGGGGTTGAAAGGCAATGAGACTTATTTTGCTGGGCGCACCAGGTGCCGGTAAAGGTACGCAAGCGCAATTCATCCGTGAAAAATACGGTATTCCACAGATTTCCACCGGCGATATGCTGCGGGCAGCGATAAAGGCCGGAACATCACTCGGAATTGAAGCAAAAAAAGTGATGGATGCCGGTTGCCTGGTGTCCGACGACATCATCATCGGGCTGGTCAAGGAAAGACTGCTGCAGGATGACTGCAAGGCTGGCTACCTGTTTGACGGCTTTCCGCGTACGATTCCCCAGGCAGAGGCGATGAGGTCTGCCGGTGTGGGTCTGGATTTCGTGCTGGAGATCGAAGTCGCCGATTCTGAAATCGTTGAGCGCATGAGCGGTCGCCGTGTGCATCCGGCTTCAGGTCGAAGCTACCACGTCAAGTTCAATCCGCCAAAAGTTGAGGGGAAGGACGATGTGACTGGCGAAGCCTTGATACAGCGTGACGACGACAAGGAAGAAACAGTTAAAATGCGGCTCCAGATTTATCATTCGCAGACCAAACCATTGGTCGAGTTCTACAGCAAGTGGTTCTCTACGGGCGATGCCGCGGCACCCAAGTGTCGCAAGATTGCCGGCGTAGGGAGTATCGATCAAATCAAGCAGGCTGCCTTTGAGGCATTGAACTAATATCAGCAGCAGGGATCAACATTTACCTCATTTCGTCGGCTAAAATGTTGCATCTTTGCATGTGTTGCACCTCCCAATAGAGGAGGTAAGTATAGGTTTATTGAAGATGGTTGAGTGATCCGGCACCCGAGGAGTCTCCCAAAGGGCCTGAGTAATCTTGATAGGGGGTATTCATGTCGGCAGGTCTTGTATTTGCGCTCGTATGCGCGGTGGTCGCGGTACTTTATGGTGCTGTAATGACCAGGTGGATTCTTTCGTTGCCGGCCGGCAACGATCGAATGCAGGAAATCGCCAAGGCGATTCAGGTCGGAGCTTCCGCCTACCTGAACAAGCAATACACGACGATTGCTGTCGTTGGCGTTGTCCTTGCTGTTTTCATTGCTGTTTTCCTGGGCAAGTTGATGGCCATCGGTTTTGTCATCGGCGCCGTGCTCTCCGGAGCCACCGGCTTCATCGGCATGAACGTATCGGTCCGTGCCAATGTCCGTACGGCCGAAGCGGCGCGTAGTGGTATTGCTGCGGCGCTTGACGTGGCTTTCAAGGGCGGTGCAATTACCGGCATGCTGGTCGTCGGTCTTGGTCTGCTCGGTGTGGCGGGCTACTACGCCTACCTGCGTGGCGGCGGTGCCGATTTTCAGCACGCGGTCGAGCCGCTGGTCGGGCTGGCTTTCGGCGGATCGCTGATTTCCATCTTTGCGCGACTTGGCGGCGGCATTTTCACCAAGGGTGCTGACGTCGGCGCCGACCTGGTGGGCAAGGTCGAAGCCGGTATTCCCGAGGATGATCCTCGCAACCCGGCGGTTATCGCCGACAACGTCGGCGACAACGTCGGTGACTGCGCCGGCATGGCGGCTGACCTTTTCGAAACCTACGCCGTAACAGTCGTGGCAACCATGGTGCTCGGTGCCATGATGCTCAAGGGTGTCGCCAATCCCAACGATAACCTGATCATCTATCCGCTGGTTCTTGGTGGCGTATCGATCATCGCTTCGATTGTCGGCTGCTCCTTTGTCAAAGCCAATGATGGCGGCAAGATCATGAACGCCCTCTACCGTGGTCTGGCAGTAGCCGGCGTACTCGCGCTGCTCGCTTTCTACCCGATAACGACCTGGATGCTGGGTAACGGGATCACGTTGGCCGACGGCAAACTGATCAGTTCGCTGAGTATTTTTGGTGCGGCGACGGTTGGTCTGGTGTTGACCGGTTTGCTGGTGTGGATAACCGAGTACTACACGGGTACTGATTTCGCCCCGGTAAGACACGTGGCGGAAGCTTCAACTACCGGTCACGGAACCAACATCATCGCTGGTCTGGGTGTGTCCATGAAGGCGACGGCGCTGCCCGTGCTTTCCGTCTGTCTGGCTATCTACATCACTTTTGCCTTGGCGGGCCTGTACGGTATCGCCATTGCCGCGACCTCAATGTTGTCCATGACCGGCATCATCGTCGCTCTTGACGCTTACGGACCGATTACCGATAACGCGGGTGGTATCGCGGAAATGGCCGGTTTGCCGCAGGAAGTTCGTGACGTGACCGACCCGCTTGACGCCGTGGGTAATACGACCAAGGCCGTGACCAAGGGTTACGCAATCGGCTCGGCAGGTCTGGCGGCGCTGGTTCTCTTCGCCGACTACACGCATGCGCTCGAGGCCAGGCTCAACTACGTCATGTCGTTTGATCTGTCAGATCACATGGTTATCATCGGTCTCTTCATTGGCGGTTTGATCCCCTACCTGTTCAGTGCCATGGCCATGGAAGCGGTCGGGCGTGCGGCTGGTGCGGTGGTCGTTGAAGTGCGTCGTCAGTTCAAGGAAATTCCGGGCATCATGGATGGTACGGCCAAGCCGGATTACTCGCGTGCGGTTGGTATGCTGACCACGGCGGCAATCAAGGAAATGATCGTTCCGTCACTCCTGCCGGTGCTCGTGCCGGTGGTTGTTGGCTTGCTGCTGGGGCCGAAGGCGCTCGGTGGCTTGTTGATGGGGACCATCATCACCGGCCTGTTTGTCGCCATTTCCATGACCACCGGCGGTGGTGCGTGGGATAACGCCAAGAAGTACATTGAAGACGGCCATTTCGGCGGCAAAGGTTCAGAAGCACACAAAGCCTCGGTGACCGGCGATACCGTCGGCGACCCGTACAAGGACACGGCTGGTCCGGCTGTCAATCCGCTGATCAAGATCATCAACATCGTGGCACTGATGATCGTGCCGATTCTTCCGCTGGTTTCCTGATTCTTCAGGCAACTTAAACGAAAACGGGGCAGCCTTTGGCTGCCCCGTTTGCTTTGGTTTCGCTGTTATATTGCGATATCAGGATTCAACGCATAAAGCCCGGTCAGGCTGGCCTGATCAAGAATGTGGCCTTGCATCGCTTCGCGCAACTGGTGGCCAGTGAACTTGCCATCAAGCGGCAACTTGCTGACGTCCAGAGCGAAGACGGTGAATTCGTAGCGGTGGCGAATCTCGTCGTTCCAGGGCGGACAGGGGCCGTCGTAACCGTAGTAGTCGCCGCGCATGTCGTTGTCGCCGGCAAACCAACTGGTGTAGTCGTTGATTCCCTGACGCGCGTCGTGGGGCGCCGAAGGGCCGGGTTTGCCGCGCGGCGTGATGTCGTCCGAGAACTCGCCCTGCCTGATTTCAAAGAGCGTGGGTGGCAGATCGATCAGCAACCAGTGAAAAAAATCGACGCGCGGCAATGACGCCGGAACGCTGTGTCCCTCCTTGTTTACATCGTCGCCCTTGCTTGGCACATCCGGGTCATGAACGATGATGGCGAATGATTTGGTCGCTGCTGGCGCCTCGCTCCACTGCAGGTGCGGGTTGAGGTTTTTGCCCAGGCATACGTGATGATCCGCATCGGGAATGCAGAAGGCGAAGTCGCCCGGAATTTTTTGTCCATCGCTGAAGCTGCTGCTGGTCAGTTTCATTTTTTACTCCTCCATGTTGATCATTCTGCTGCTCGTCGTTTGAAATCGCCCAAACGGAAACCGGTTACCCATAGGGTGGCGAAATAGACGGCTACGCCTACGATAACAATGACCGACAAGCGCAGCAGACGTTCCGTCAAGTTCCAGCGTATCCAGTCGGCTGCATCGCCGCCGGCAAACCACAGGGCGACGCCCATGACCAGCAGGGCAACGCCGAGTTTGGCGTAGAACATCGGCCAGCCGGGCTGTGGCGTGTAGATCCCGTGCCGGCGCAGGCCGCGATAAAGCAGGGTGGCATTCAGGCAGGCGGCCAGCCCGATGGACAGCGCCAGTCCGGCATGCTTGAGCCAGCCGATCAGCGCAAGGTTGAGCAGTTGCGTGACGAAGAGGGTGACGAGTGCGATCTTGACCGGTGTGCGCACGTTCTGCCGGGCATAAAAGCCCGGAGCCAGCACTTTTACCAGAATCAGTCCAAGCAGTCCGATGCTATAGGCGACCAGCGCATCGCGTGTCATGAACACATCGTTAGCGCTGAAGGCGCCGTGGTGGAAGAGGGTGGCGATCAGCGGTACCGCGAGGATAGCCAGGGCCAAGGCCGCCGGGGCCGCCAGCAGCAGGGTCAGGCGCAGTCCCCAGTCGAGCAGCTTCGAGTAGTCGTCGAGCTTTTCGCCGGCGTGGTATTTGGCCAGCGAGGGCAGCAGGATGGTGCCCAGCGCTGCGCCGAGCATGCCGGAGGGGAACTCCATCAGGCGGTCGGCATAGTAAAGCCAGGAGACGCTACCGGTACCGAGGAAGGAAGCGAAGATGGTATTGATCAGCAGGCTGACCTGTGCCACCGAGACGCCGAGTACGGCCGGCGCCATCAGTTTGAGGATGCGGCGCACCCCGGCGTCCTTCCAGTCAAGCGAAAAACGCGGCAGCATGTTGATGCGCTTCAGGTGGGGTAGCTGGAAAGCCAGTTGCAATGCACCACCGACGAAAACCGCCCAGCCGAGAACCATCACCGGTGGTTCGAACCACGGGGCGGCAAACAGCGCCATGCAGATAAACGACAGATTGAGTAATACGGGGGTGAAGGCCGGCACCGCAAATCGGCTCCAGGTGTTGAGTACTCCACCGGAGAGTGCGACCAGGGACATGAACAGAATGTAGGGAAAGGTAAGGCGTGTCAGTTCGACCGTCAGAGCGAACTTGCTGGTGTCTGCAGCAAATCCTGGCGCGGAGATGTAGACAATGAGTGGTGCCGCCGCCATGCCGATCAGGGTGACGGCTACCAGAACGAGAAAAAGCAGGGTGGCAACGTGGTCGACGAGTCGTTTGGCCTCTGCTTCCCCGAGTTTGTTCTTGTATTCGCCGAGAATCGGGACAAAGGCTTGCGAGAATGCACCTTCGGCAAACAGGCGGCGCAGCAGATTAGGCAGTTTGAAGGCGACGAAGAAAGCGTCGGTCAGCATTCCGGCGCCGAAGAGTCGGGCGATAACGAAATCACGCACGAAACCAAGAATGCGCGATAAGAGTGTCATGCCACTGACCGTAGCGAGAGCTTTAAGCAGATTCATCCGGTGTTTTCTGGGCTTCTGGCGAAAGCCGCCATCTTAGCCGCTTACGAACGCCTGCGTAACTTCGCCGATCAGGAGTTAGTACCGGGTGTTGCGCATTTCTCCGATGTCCTCTCGAACTTCGGGTTTGCGCTGGTCGCCCTGTGGGGCGGGTGGCAATTGGCTACGGCCAGGCAGCACCCGGGGATAGCCAATGGCTGGGCCGGCTACCGACTGTTTCTGATCGGACTGTTCCTCACCGCGATCGGCCCGTCCTGATTCCGCTCTGGCAGTGGATTTACCAGATGCCGCGCAGCGAACGTTGGGCCTTTGGCGGGGCTCTGCTACTCTATGTCATTGCCAAGTTCGCCGAACTGAATGACCACCAGATTGCTGCCCTGCTTGGCGCTCCGGCCGGACAAACGCTCAAGCATCTGCTGGCCACCGGGGCGACGGCCGGTATCGTTGGTTGTCTGGTGCGCGGTCCGGGCACCCTGCCTGGCGGGCGATCAGTGATCAAACGTATTCTTCAATAACAAATTCAGGGAGTGATCATGTTCAAAGCCATTTTGCGCATCATTTTCAAAGCGCTGTTCCGCGTTGAGGTGAACGGCGATCCGGGTACCTTCATCAATCCGCGCACGCTGATCGTGGCCAACCACGAGTCGTTCATCGATGGCCTGTTGCTCGGCCTGATGATGCCGGTGCACGCCGTCTTCGTGGTGCATACGCAGATTGCCAGCCGTCCGCTGTTCTCCCTGATGCTGCGCTTTGTTCCGCACCTGGCAGTCGATTCAGCCAGCCCGCTGGCGATGAAGCAGATCGTCAAACTGGTGGAAACCGGACAGCCGGTGGTGATTTTTCCGGAAGGGCGGATCACCAAGACCGGTTCGCTGATGAAGGTCTATGACGGTGCCGCCTTCGTCGCCGCCAAGACGGGAGCGACCATCATCCCGGTGCGCATCGACGGTGCCGCGCGCAGCTACTTCGGCCGTCTGGCCGGGGTCTATCCGCGCAAGCTGTTTCCCAAGGTAACGATCTCCATCCAGCCGCGCCGCCACATTCCGATGCCCGACCTGCCGAGCGCCAAGCAACGCCGCCGCCGTGCCGGCGAACTGCTGCGCCAGATCCTGCTCGACATGCTGGTGGCCACGCGTCCGCAACGGACGCTGTTCGAAGCCTTTCTCGACGGCATGGCCACTTTCGGCGCCAACTACAAGCTGGTTGAAGACATTCGCCTGCAGGAAGAATCCTACGGCTCGCTGCTCAAGATGGCGCTTGGCATGATGCGGCTGATGTCCCGCCTCACCGCCCCCGGCGAAGTGGTCGGTGTGCTGACGCCCAATGCCGCGCCGACCCTTGGCCTGGTGCTCGCCCTGTCGGCCGGCAAGCGCGTGCCGGCGCTGCTCAACTACACGGCGGGTGCGGATGGCCTGCGCGCCGCCTGCACCGCCGCCAACATCAAGACGATCATCGCCTCCCGAACCTTCCTGGAGAAAGCGCGGCTGACGCCACTGGTCGAACAGCTACCCGGCATCCGCGTCCATTACCTCGAAGACCTCAAGTCGACCATAGGCCTCGGCGACAAGCTGTGGGTGCTCTGGCATCTTGTTTTCCCCAGGAGCGCGGCGCTTGCGCAGGTGCCGGACGATCCGGCGATCGTTCTTTTCACCTCCGGCTCGGAGGGCAAACCGAAAGGCGTTGTTCACTCGCACACCTCGGTTCTCTCGAATGTCGCCCAGGTGCGCGCGGTGGCGGATTTCACCCCGCTCGACAAATTCATGATGGCGCTGCCGCTCTTCCATTCCTTCGGCCTGACCTGCGGCGTGCTGCTGCCCCTGGTTTCCGGCTGCAAGGTCTTCCTCTACCCGAGCCCGCTGCATTACCGGATCATTCCCGAGATCGTCTATGACCGCGACTGCACCGTGCTGTTCGGGACCTCGACCTTTCTCGGCAACTACGGCAAGTACGCGCATCCTTACGATTTCGGACGCTTGCGCTATGTGGTGGCCGGTGCCGAGAAACTCTCGGAAGACGTGCGCAAGCTGTGGATCGAGAAGTTCGGCATCCGCATTCTGGAGGGCTACGGCGTCACCGAATGCGCGCCGGTGGTCGCTGTGAATGTGCCGATGGCCTGCCGCATCGGCAGCGTCGGGCAACTGCTGCCGGGCATGGAATACGAACTCGAACCGGTTCCCGGCATCGACCACGGCGGTGCCCTGCATGTGAAAGGGCCGAACGTGATGAAGGGCTATTTCCTCTTCGATCAGCCCGGCGTGATTCAGGCGCCGGAGTCGAAAGGCGCCGGCTGGTATTCGACCGGCGACATCGTTGAACGCGACGATGACGGCTTCCTGCACATTCGCGGCCGCCTGAAACGTTTTGCCAAGATTGCCGGTGAAATGGTGTCGCTTGAAGTTGTCGAAAAAATCGCGACAATTGCTGCGCCCGGCTTTGTCCATGCCGCCTCGACGCGACCCGATGCCGCAAAAGGCGAAGCCCTGGTGCTGTTCACAACCGCCCCGGATCTGCTGCGCGAACAGTTGCTCGCCGCCGCCCGAACCGCCGGATCGCCTGAACTCTCCGTGCCCCGCGTGATCAGGCAGGTCGAAGCGATTCCGCTGCTCGGCTCCGGCAAGACCGACTACGTGACGTTGCAGCGGATGGCCGAGGTGACCGCCAGCGAAGTCGCGAACGCCTGAACCGGCCGAACCAATCTCCTCCAGGAAAATGGCCCACAGGTTTCTAAGGGGTTTTCCGTCGCATCATTTCTGCGGCCATGGCGGTGAACTGTTCCTCGACCTCATGCTGGATGAAGGGGCCGCCAAAGGTTCGGGCAATGCCTGAATCAGGAACGATCTCGGCATGGTAGCGAAGCAGTGTGCGCTGCCCTTTTTGCGTCAGTTCAAGCTCGCTTTCAAAGCGCTTTGCATTGCCGGCGATCTGACGGGCAAGAATCCGCTTCATCGGCTCCATCCGGATTTCCCTTTCTGACGCAAATGAATAGGAAAAGATTCCATACCTCGCACTTCCCTCCTGCAGCACAAACACGATGTTGTCTTTGCGCCGGATGATCTTGCTTGATGTCAGGTTGCTCAGAATGCCGGCCATGTTGTCGAAGTCAGTGAGAACCTCCCAGGCCATACGCAAAGGCGCCTGGACATCGATCGTTGCTTCTACGACAAAGGCTTCCCCGATTTTCTCGATGTTGACCACAATCTCTGGCTCGACAGCGAATGCTGCACCACTCATGATCATCAGGAAACAGGCCGCAATGCGGGGCAGATTCAGCATGGCCGAGTCAATGTTTATCCCGGTGCGATATTTCAATCACCCGGGCCCGCTGTGCAAGTTCCTCAACCAGCGCGACGGCGGCGGCACGGTTGGTGGCATCGAGGTTGGCATCCCACTCGTCAAGCAAATAAACCGGATAGTCGGTGTTGGCGACGATCTCGCGCAACACCTGCAGTTGCCGTTCGCCCGACGAGTAGCCTTTCTTCTGTGCCGCTTCTTCGGCGGCCCGTATTTCTTCAGCATCGTCGGAATCGGCCTCGTTTTCTACCGTTGCCGCGGGTAATGTCTTGCCGGAGTTGAACGCGAAAGCCAGCCGATCCTGAGTTGGCCAGTAGTAGGCCTTGCCGCGCAGTTGCGCCTTGAGTGCGGCCAGTAGCGTCGATTTGCCGCTGCCGTTGCCGCCGCGCACCGTAATCAGTCCGCTTTGTCCTGCCAGCGCGTGCTGCACGGCGTCGGCCAGCGAGGTACAGCTTCGTTCGTGTTCACCCTCCTTGAGCAAGATGCGGCCGAAACCGATACGCCCGATAAAGCCGGCATCAGGCAGCGGTCGCAAGTGTTCGCAGACACCCTTGATGCGCGTCCATACCGCCAGCAGGTCGGTGAGCCCCGCCGTCAATTGGTGCATGTCCAGCGTCATCTCGATCTGTCTGGGCAGCGTGGCGGCCAGGGCGATCAGCAGCACGGTATCGCCGACATCCTGAATGGCGATCCAGGCCGTGGTCGATAACACCAGTACTAGCGCAATCAAGCCGCTGACCGCGCTCCAGCCTTCACGCAGCAGGATGGCGCGAATCTGCGCAGCCAGCGCCTCGGTCAGGCGCTGCCGGAAATCCCGGTGCCAGAAGGCGAAGTTGTAGCGGTTGCCGCTGAAGATGTTGTCCCAGGCGTTATAGGTGCGGGCCGTCATGCGGTTGGTCATGCGCTGGTTGTGCAGGTAGGCCTCCGCCAGCGGCTTGCGCAGGAACCATTGCAAGGTCGCAAGAATGATGAAGGCGGCAGCAAAGGCCATCGGCAAACCGGCGTCGATTTCCATCCCGAGTACCAGCGAGTTGAACAACAACTGGAAGAACAGGCGCAGATGAAACTGCAAGGTGTAGATCAGCTCGAAGCAGACGTGGAAGGTTTCACTGGTGAGAAAGGGCTCGGTCTGTTCGCGGGCACTGGTGTCGCCCAGCAAGGCCGTCTGGTAGCGGTTCTGGCGGGCGAAGTGCAGCATGTAGCGCGAGTAGGCGCCGAAACCGGCGCGCTCGGCGAAGATCCAGCTCACCGCACCGGCGAGATAAGAGACCGTTTGCGCAACGACGATCCAGCCGAAGTGGCCCGCCGAGATGTTGTCTTCGGTGATGTCGCGGGCAATCTTGATTACCAGCCAGGTTGTCGCTGCCCCGCAGAATTCCTGCACCAGAATCATCGCCAGCATGGCGAACATCGCCGAGCCGATCAGGAAACGGAAAAAATCGCGGGGACGGAAAGCGGTGGGCAGTGCGAAAGTCATCAAAGCCTGCATTCAGAAGGATTCAGGCATTGTGTCAAATGCCCGATGAGATAACAAAAAAGCAGACTCGCGCCTGCTTTCTTGTCGTTCGCGAAACAGGCTGAGCCTGCCCGGGATCAGCTTAGGAAGCTTTTTTCTTGCCCTTGCCTTTTTTCTTTGCGGCCATGGTGAGGACTCCAGTAGAGATTATCGAAAGAAACACAGCGATCAAGTCGCGAAGAGAAGTGTATGCAAACGACGGTAAGGATGGAATCAAGAATTTGTAAGAATTTGTAATCCGCCTCATGTATCAGAAATTGAACCTGGCCGCTTTGATCTCAAAATAAATAACCTGATTTCGGGAATCGTTCCTGTTATCCGCATGTCGATTGTTTTGAGCTTGACCCGGTTGTCCGGATTGCCACTGGGCACGCTGCGAATGGCCACTGGCCAAGGGTTCGGCCTCTGTTTAAACCGCTACAGGAGGATTCATGGACGCGCGAACAAGAGTGTTTTTGGCGACGGTCACACTTTCGGCCTGCGCTATGGCGCAAGCCGATGTGGCCGTTGAGATGAATGCGGTTGACGATAAAGGTGTCGGCCAGTCGGTAGGGCAGGTGGTGGTCAGCGAAAGTACCTATGGCCTTGTTTTTACGCCATCGCTGACCGGTCTTTCGCCGGGCCTGCACGGTTTTCATGTGCATGAGAACTCGAGTTGCCAGGCCAGGGAAATGAATGGCAAGGTGGTTCCCGCCCTGGCGGCTGGCGGGCACTATGACCCGGCCGCGACCAAGCGGCATGGCTCGCCCTGGGGTGACGGGCATCTCGGCGATTTGCCGGCGCTTTATGTCGATGCCACGGGGACAGCCACCAATCCGGTGCTGGCGCCGAGGCTGAAGATGGCCGATATCAAGGGTCGTTCGCTGATGGTTCATGCCGGTGGCGACAATCACGCCGATCATCCGGCGCCGCTGGGTGGTGGCGGTGTGCGCGTTGTTTGCGGTGTCATTCCGTAGTGCCAGGAGGCACTGAACAACCTGCAAGTTTCATCCGCCTCCGCCAAGGACGGAGCGATTTCCGAAGTTTCCTACATGTGGCCGCGTCCCGGACAGACCGATCCTGTAGCGAAGGTTGTTTACGTAACCAAGATAGGCGACCAGGTGTGTGCGGTCGGCTATTACAAGTAGAGACTTTTTTGAAGTGCCTGTCAGGCACTTGCCAGCGTCGCAAGACTAGCCCCACGGCAGTGGGGTTTTTCTTGGCTGCTGCCCTGTAATGCACGTCAATAGGCGATCCCGGAGAGGCATGCCGTGCAAGCCACATGGCTATTGGCGTGCACGGCACTATACTTGTAGACGACCATTTCATGCGCCTTCCAGACCATGCCGTTGCATAACTTTAGCGCGGGCCCCAAGGCATGACAGGGACGGTCGAGATGCTGTTGGCCGGTGCGCCGTCGATCAGCTTGCGGCTGATGGCCAGATAAACCAGGGTGCGGTTGGCTTCATCCCATAGTCGGATGACGCGGGTTTCCTTGAAGAAAATCGAGGTATCCTCGGTGAATACCGTGGCTTCCTTGGGCAGTTTGTCGGGCAAGGTAATCGGGCCGGTCTGCCGGCAGGCCAGCGAGAATTGCGACGGATCTTGCGCCAGTCCGAAGCTGCCGCTGACCCCGCCGGTCCGGGCCTGGCTGACGTGGCAGGTAACGCCCGGCACCTTCGGGTCGGCAAACGATTCGACGCAGACCTTGTGGTTGGCGCCGATCAGCTTCCATTCGGTGGTGACGCAGCCGATCTTCTCGGCCAGGGCGGGTGTGGAGAGCAGGGTGAGAGCGAGGAGCAGAGTGGGTTTCTTGTGCATGGAAAGAGCTCCGGTAGGCAAGTTGCGAGTGACGAAAAGACAAGGTAAAGACTCACCACCAAGTCGACCGTAGGAAGTGCAGAGCCACCAAGGGCACCAAGTTTCACCAAGAAAGACAGGAAGTTAACTTCAGGGTAAATTTGTTCAACAATCCGCCGTCATTCCGGGCTTGACCCGGAATCCAGTTCGTTGATCAAATAGGTCTTTTAACATCTTGATCAGATGGACGAATCTGGATACCGGCCTTCGCCGGTATGACGCCGGATGGGTTAGAACAAATTTACCCTGCCTTGGTGGCTCTGCACTTCCTGCGGTCGACTTGGTGGTGAAGCATTTGAATGTGACGGGCTAAGAATTGCCTTTCTCCGGCAGGCACTCAATCGACGGTTGATTGACCAGGCCGACGACCGCACCACGCCGTGCGCGTTGGCCGACATGTTTTTCATCCGACAGCAGCGTCTTGGCCTTGTTGCGGAACGTTCCCTTGATGCTGACTACCGGCCCCTTGGCGGCGATGATCGCCTTTAGCGTTTCCTTGCCTTTGAGGCCGATGATCTGCACGCCCTTGCCGCTGGAAAGCCGCTTCATCTGGTCGAGCGTGAACACGAGAAGGCGGCCGTCTTCGGTCAGTGCCGCCACGTGATCCTTGCCGGCTACGCGCACGGGAGGCAGGATGAGCGCGCCGTCCTCCATGGTCAGGAAGGATTTTCCGGCCTTCTGGCGCGAGAGCAGGTCGCCGAAGGTGCATACGAAACCATAGCCGGAGGTCTTGGCCACCAGCAACTCGTCTTCCGGTTGGCCGATCAGCACGTGGGCGATTTTCCCGGCACCGATTTCGATGAAGGAAGGTAGCGGCGTACCCATGCCGCGCCCGTCGGGCAGGCTGGAAATCGGCAGGGTGAAGGCGCGGCCTTCGGTCGACAGGATGACCAGCGAATCGACCGAACGGCATTCGTGTGTCGAACCGAGGCTGTCGCCATCCTTGAAGGTGACCGCCGAGAGGTCGAGGTTATGCCCTTGACGGACGCGCGCCCAGCCTTTTTCGGAGACGATCAGCGTTACCGGCTCGTCGGCGACGGCCGCCATTTCCGAGCGCGAAGCCATCGCCGCCGACTGGATCAGGGTGCGGCGCTCATCGCCATGCTTGGCGGCGTCGGCCTTGATTTCGCGCACTACCAGCTTGCGCAGCAGTGTATCGTTGCCGAGCAGCTTGAGCAGTTCTTCCTTCTCGCCGCGCAGTTTCGCCAGTTCCTGCTCGATCTTGATGCCTTCGAGCCGCGCCAGCTGGCGCAGGCGGATTTCGAGGATGTCTTCGGCCTGGCGATCCGAGAGCAGGAAGCGTTCGATCAGCGCCGGCTTGGGTTCGTCCGACTCGCGAATGACGCGGATCACCTCGTCGATATGCAGGAAGACGATGTGCCGGCCTTCGAGGATGTGGATGCGGTCGTTGGTCTTGGCCAGGCGGAATTCGGTACGCCGGACAACCGTCTGCAGGCGGAACCGGCACCACTCGCCGACCAGGTCGGCCAGCGTCTTCTGGCACGGACGACCATCGATGCCGACGGCCACCAGGTTGATCGGCGCGGTGGTTTCAAGGCTGGTGTGGGCGAGCAGCAGGGCGACGAATTCGTCACGGTCGAGGCGCGAACTGCTCGGCTCGAAGACGAGACGGATGTCGGCATCCTTGCCCGATTCGTCGCGTGCACGTTCGAGTTGCGAGGCGAACAGGGCCTTCAACTGCGCCGCCGACTGTTCGATCGATTTCTTGCCGGGCTTGGGCTGCGGGTTCATCAGTGCGCCGATTTCGGAAAGTACCTTGGCGCTGGAAACGCCGGGCGGCAGTTCCTTGATCACCAGTTGCCAGGCGCCACGCGCCATGTCCTCGAATTCGTAGCGGGCGCGCACGCGCAGGCTGCCGCGCCCCGTGCTGTAGGCGCTGGCGATTTCGGCGGCGGAAGAGATAATCTGGCCGCCACCCGGATAATCGGGGCCGGGGATGTGCTCCATCAGTTCGGCGACGCCGGCTGAGGGATTGTGGATCTTGTGGATGGCCGCCGCCGCGACTTCGCGCAGGTTGTGCGCAGGCATTTCGGTGGCCATGCCGACGGCGATTCCCGACGCGCCGTTGAGCAGCGCGAACGGCAGGCGGGCGGGCAGGAAGGCCGGTTCCTCGAACGAACCGTCGTAGTTCGGCTGGAAGTCGACGGTGCCTTCGCCGAGTTCGCCGAGCAGCAGTTCGGCAATCGGCGCCAGACGCGCTTCGGTGTAGCGCATGGCGGCCGCGTTGTCGCCGTCGCGCGAGCCGAAATTGCCTTGCCCGTCGACCAGCGGGTAGCGCAGCGAAAAGGGCTGCGCCACGCGCACCATGGCGTCGTAGGCGGAGGTGTCGCCGTGCGGGTGGTATTTGCCGATCACGTCGCCGACGACGCGTGCCGACTTCACCGGCTTGGCGCCGCCCATCAGTCCGAGCTCGCGCATGGCGAAAAGGACGCGACGCTGCACCGGCTTCTGGCCGTCCTTCACATCCGGCAGAGCGCGACCCTTGACCACGGCGATGGCGTATTCAAGGTAATCGCGCGAGGCCGATTCGTGCAGCAGGATACTTTCGCCGTCGTCGTCTTCCGGTATTGCTGGAGCTGGCGGCGTTGGTGGCGCGGGGGGCAACAAATCGTCGAACAGGTCAGGGGTGCTGGGCATATCAATCTTTAAAAAGCTGTTTAACCACGGCGGGCACGGCGAACACGGCGAAAATCATAAGAGGGCAATATCTTGAGGTACGTAGTTTGGCAAATATGAATAACGATTTTCGCTTTTTGCATTTCGCCGTGCCCGCCGTGTTCGCCGTGGTTAATTTCAGTCTTTCAATCAAATCTCCGCCCCGATCAGCGCCCCATTGGCTTCCATCCACGCCCGCCGTCCGGCCGATTCGTTCTTGGCCATCAGCATGTTCATTACCGGGTTGGCCTCATCGGCGCCGGGCTGGCGGATGCGCATCAGGCGGCGGGTGTCGGGCGACATGGTGGTTTCCCAGAGCTGTTCCGGATTCATTTCGCCGAGACCCTTGAAGCGCGAAAGAACCACCGCTTCGGGCTTGATGCCTTCCAGACGCAGGCGGTCGAGCATCGCTTCGCGCTCGGTGTTGTCGAGCGCGTAGAGCTTGCGCGGCGGGCGGTTCTTGCCATGGCCCGGCACGTCGAGTCGGTAGAGCGGCGGCTGCGCGAAATACAGGTGGCCCTGTTCGATCAGTCTGGGAAAGTGGCGGTAGAACAGCGTGCACAGCAGGACGCGGATGTGGCTGCCGTCAACGTCGGCATCGGTCATGATCACCACCTTGCCGTAACGCAGGTTGTCGAGCACGCTGGCTGGCGCATGCGCGGCGTGCGGATCGATGCCGAGCGCGACGGCAATGTCGTGCACCTCGCGGTTGCCAAACAGGCTACCGGCCTCGACTTCCCAAGTATTAAGCACCTTGCCGCGCAAAGGCAGAATCGCCTGTAACTCCTTGTCGCGGCCGGATTTGGCCGAGCCGCCGGCCGAATCGCCTTCAACCAGGAAAATCTCGTTGCGCCGAATGTCTTCGCTCTGGCAATCCGAGAGTTTGCCGGGCAGGATGGCGACGCCCGACTGCTTGCGTTTCTCGATCTTCTGCCCGGCACGCGAACGCGCCTGAGCGGCGCGGATGGCCAGTTCGGTGATTTTCCTGGCGTCGTCCGGGTGTTCGTTGAGCCACAGTTCGAGTGGGTCGCGCACCATGCGCGAGACCAGCGCCACGGCATCACGCGAGTTCAGGCGCTCCTTGGTCTGCCCCTGGAAAGAGGGGTCGAGCACACGGGCGGCGAGCACGTAACTGGCGCGTGAAAAGACATCTTCGGCGGCCAGCTTGACGCCCTTGGGCAGCAGCGCGCGGTGTTCTGCAAAACTCTTGACGGCGTCGAAAGCGGCCTGGCGCAACCCGGTTTCGTGCGTGCCGCCGGCCGGGGTGGGGATCAGATTGACATAGGATTCGCGCGCCAGATTGCCCTCGGCGCTCCAGCAGATGGCCCATGCCGCGCCGGAACCGACCGGGAAGTTTTCGTCGCCGGGTGGTGCGTATTTCTCGGCGGTGAACATTGGCGCCACCAATTCCCCGTCGAGCTGTTCGGTCAGGTATTGCTGCATTCCGTCGGCAAAGCGCCAGGTGGTGGTGGCGCCATTCTCGATGGCCAGCACGATTTCAAGGCCGGGCAGCAGCACCGCCTTGCTGCGCAGCAGACGTTCGAGTTCGTTGACGGGAATGTTGGGCGAATCGAAGAATTGCGGGTCCGGCCAGGTGCGCACGCGGGTTCCGCTGGCTTTTTTCGGCGCATCGCCGATGCGTTGCAGCGGTTCGATCAGCGCGCCGCCAGAGAAGGCGAGCTGGTGCCGAGCACCCTCGCGCGTGACCTCGACCTCAAGGCGGGTGGACAGCGCGTTGGTGACCGAAACGCCGACGCCGTGCAGACCGCCCGAAAAGCGGTAAGCCGAGGTGCCATCGGCCTTGTCGAATTTGGCGCCGGCGTGCAGTTGGGTGAATACCACTTCGACCGTCGGCACCTTCTCGACCGGGTGAATCTCGACCGGGATGCCGCGCCCGTCATCCTGGATCGACACCGATCCGTCGCTGTGCAGGGTCACCACAATGCGCTTGCAGTAGCCGCCCAGCGCTTCGTCGGCGGCGTTGTCGATGGCTTCCTGAATGATGTGCAGCGGGTGGTCGGTGCGCGTGTACATGCCAGGCCGATGGCGAACGGGCTCCAGTCCCTTGAGAACGGAAATGGATTCTGCGGTGTAACTCATTGCGCGGGATTCTCCAGCATGCGTGTTTCCGGTACTTCGCCGGAAAGACAAAGGCCAGCGTGAATCCGGCCCTTGCGTTTTGATGGTGCGCAGTTTACTACCGAACTCCTTGTTGTTGGTGGCAATGCACAGAACCGAGGATCATTCCTTGAT
The DNA here is from genome assembly GCF_049316945.1 of Propionivibrio sp. Classification (GTDB taxonomy): domain Bacteria; phylum Pseudomonadota; class Gammaproteobacteria; order Burkholderiales; family Rhodocyclaceae; genus Propionivibrio. Next base: position 27,585 of record NZ_JBMOJE010000026.1, read on the forward strand.
TCTGTAGCCCATCGCCCGGTAGCCACGCTGACGTTTATCCCACATGCGCAGCAGCGCCGGGTGGCCGCTGTCCACGAAGTCGATGATGCGCACGTCGGTTTTGGTCGCATGTTCGCGGTGCAGACGGCCCGCGTATTGCTGCAGCGTTCCTTTCCACGAAACCGGCATGGCCAGCACCAGCGTGTCGAGTGGCGGATGGTCAAAGCCTTCGCCAACCAGTTTTCCGGTGGCGAGCAAGACACGCGGTGCATCCGGTGATAGCGCGTCGAGTTCCGCGATCAGCGTGGCGCGCAGTTTCTTCGACAGGCGACCGTGCAGCACGAAGATCGACGCTATCTTTTCAGGCAAGGCAGCCAGGATTGCATCAAGATGCTCGGTGCGCTCGGTCAGTACCAGCACCTTGCGGCCTTGGCAGTAGGCGGTTTCGACCTCAGCGGCAATCGCTGCCGTCCGCTGCGGATCATTGGCAATGTGGCGGAAAACGTCCTGAATGCCCGCTTCCTGCGGCAGATCGATGCGCGTGTCCACCCTGTGCGGTGCGACTTCCAGGTCGTGCGGCGCACTCTCCGGGCGCGCTGCCGTGTGCCGGATCGGTCCGCATTGCATGAAGATGATCGGCTGCTGGCCGTCGCGCCGGATTGGCGTGGCGCTCAGCCCGAGCACGTATTTGGCCCTGACACGCTTGAGGATCGCTTCAAACGACTTGGCGCCGACGTGGTGGCATTCATCGACAATGACCTGGCCGTAGTTTTCGACCAGCGGGTTGATCTCGTCCTGGCGGGACAGCGACTGCATCACGGCGATGTCGATCTTGCCGGTAGGCCTGGGCTTGCCGCCGCCGATGCTTCCCACCACACCCTTGCCAACGCCGAGAAAGGCTTGCAGACGCTCTTGCCATTGCCTCAGCAACTCGGTGCGGTGCACCAGAACGAGGGTGTTGATGCCGCGCCGGGCGATCATCGCCGCCGCGATCACCGTCTTGCCGAAAGCGGTTGGTGCGCTTAACACGCCGCTGTCGTGATGCAGCATGTTGGCCACTGCCGTTTCCTGATCGAGTCGCAGCGTCCCGGCGAAAGAAGCATCGATTGGCTGGCCGACGAAGCGCTCATCATGCACATCGCAGCGGATACCATTTTCCTTCAGCAGGTCCAGCGCCGTATCCAGGCAGCCGCGCGGCAAGGCGATGTGCTTCGGGTAGTTTTCCGCACTGCAGATCACACGGGGTTTGTCCCACACCGAAAAGCGCATCGCCTGCGCCTTATAGAATTCCGGATTCTGGAAGGCGGCGAGGCGGATCAGGCGATTGGCCAGCGCTTGCGGCAGTTGCGCCTTCTCGAAGTAGATGAGATTGGCCAGCCTCAGGGTGAGCGATTCCGGCATCGGTCCAGCCAGCCGTTTGCTGGTCGGTGCAATTCGCTTCCACGGTTCCTTGTAATCCTCCTCCTCGATGAACGCCACATCGAGCGGATGCACGCCGCCGGTGGCACGCAGGATGGTTGGCTCGATGTCGTGAGCCGGCATCGCCTGGATTGAGGCGAGGAAGGCCCATTGGTCACAATAGGGATTCAGGGCGTCATCAACGAATACGCTGCAGCCGTTTTCGCGCGGCTTTTTCTGCAGGGGCAAGGCGATCAGGTTGCCGAAGCCACCTTTGGGCAGGGTGTCCTGATTGGGGAAAAGGCGGTCGTAGGATTCGAGCTTCAGTTGCTGGGTGCGGGCGCAGGTGTGGCTGATGATCGCTGTGCCAAGCCGACGCGCATCGCGTGCCGACACGCTGCCGGCGAAGAACAGCCAGGCGTGCGCACCATTGCCCGAACGCGAAATTTCGAGGGCCACCGGCACACCCAGTTCGCGACAAGACTGAACGAAGGCCAGAATATCCTCTTTCCATTCGGACTCGTCGAAATCGACGGCGAGGAAATGGCAGGTGTCGTCGGGCAGCAGCGGATAGACGCCGATTGTGTGATCGCCGGTGAGGTGCTTGTAGATGACTTCGTCCGACAGCGGTATCAGCAGGCGATTGCCGCAATCCGCACACTTGATGCGCGGCTTCTCGCAAACGCCGACACGCCACTCGTTGGCGCAGGCCGGCGCGTAGCCCGGCCTGCCGGTGGATTTGCTCTCCCAGCGGACCGGATAGACGTCGGTACGGCCCCGGAACAGGCGGCGAAATAGCGATACTTTTTGCTCGGGGCTGAATCGCGACGGTTCGATTGCTGCCGGAATCACTACCGGATTGGCCGCCAAAGGTTCCAGCTTCGGCGGCAAACGCCAGTCGATCCCGCTGGCTTCCAATAGCGCCACCAGGCGTGCATTCTCTTCGCGCAGATGGCTTACATCTTCAGGTGGGGACTGAGTCACGCGCATCGTCCTGACTGGATTTCTTGTTGTCCCTGGCTAAGTTACCAAAAAAACACATCCTCTGTAATCCTCATTAATAGGCGTTCTACAAGCAAGCAAGACGAAGAAGCATTAAATACGCCATTCTTCAGGCACATAGTCTGTATAACGCCAATCCATGAGGTCTGCAGCCTTCCCGTATGAAATTCAGTGAAGTAATAACCGCATTCCTCATCCCCGAAATTTCTACCAGAACCAGCTCAAATGCGTCATGCCATCTGTTTCGACCATTCCCTACATAGCTTGCGAAATGAGCGACTTTTATCAATCGCCTGTTGTAAATTCATCAGCTTCGAGAAAGCAGGTTGATCGGTGGTTTCACGGTAGGTGCCGGATGCCATACGCTCACCAAGGAATCCCTTGGCGTCGAGCGGTCGTTCGACATCGAAATCTTATGGAAAGTTGAAAATAAACCCGCGACATCCATGCTGCGACTGGGCGGAGGCAAGCAAGGCAGTTACGTCTTGCTCTCACCCAATTTCTTGCGAATAGCCGCCTTGCTTTTAATAGTCGACACGGCGGCATCTTCCAATGCGGTTGCCGCGACGGGCACTTCCAGATAGTTCGCTTTACTCACGACCGGCTTGCCGCTCTTGGCTTCCAGCGCCTTGCGCGCATCGCCGGCAACGGTGCCGCCTTCCCTGGCAGCTCTGCGGTTATCGGCAAAGCCTTGGGCATCCTTGCGCCGGGCGATTTCCGTCGTGCCGGCTTCTCCCAGCATGGTGAAAATCAGCTCCAGATCGGTCATGTGGTCGCGCAGGTTGTTGCCGGTCTTGACCTTGTCCAGCCCCTTGAGCCGGCTATGGGCGCCCGGCGTGACGCCGAAGGTGGCGCGGGCGATTTCGGCGGTCAGGATGGAGTATTCCTTGCCCTCCTGCACACCGCGTTCCTTCCATTCGTCGGTCAGTTCGCCGCGCACGGCAATCGAGCGCAAGCGTTTTTCGATCCACGCCTGCGGGTAACCCTTGGCCTGGTATAGCTCGCGAGCGCGGGTGCCGGCCAGTTCCGGGTTTTCGATTTCCTTGACGCGCTCGTAACCCACTTTCGCCAACCAACGCTTGAAGGGTTCGGCCTTGGGCGAGGGGACGGACTGGATGATGCGAAACAGTCCCTCGGTGTTGGCGCAGTCGCTTACTCGCTGCTTGCCGTCCTGGGCTTCAAGTTTCAACCCGTGACAAAATGTCACAGCTTCACTACCCTCCGAAATCAGCCGCTGTTTTAGCTTGCGCCAATAAGCGCCGTGATCTGGACTATCGGTCAGCACACCGCAGACATCGACAACCGAGAACCACCATTCCTCGTTGTGCCAGGTTCGGCGGATTGCTTTTTCCTGAAAGACTACGAGGTGTTTTTCAGATTCGGCAGATGTCATGATTTTCTTGCTCATTATGTTTGCTCCCTGATTCCGTACTATTCACGCCTCTCGATGAGGCGCACCACGTCCAGCGATTGCAGTTCGAAGAGCATGGCGTAGATGGGGTGTGAGTACGGTCACGCTACACCCTCAATCAAGCGGACAACCTCCACGGCTTGCAACTCGAACAACATGCCGTAGATAGGGTGGCTGGGCTGGAAGATTTCTTCGGCTGTGCTTTTGGCATGTAGGTTCCATCCAAGCCGCGCAACCGCTTCGGGATTCTTCTTGCCCTCGATTACCTCTGGCGCAGGCCAATCGGCGATGCCGGCCTCGGTGCAAGCGTCGAACAGGCGGATACCTTTGGCGTGCAATTCTTCGGGGAAGAACAGTTCGTAAACTAGGCCATTGAGGAGTCGTTCATACTCTAACGCGGCAATTCCTATTGTGATTGCCCTAACGAGCCATTCGATTGAAGCAAGTTGGGGCGGGGTCGTTGTTGCTATCGGAATTTGCCCGGAGTAGCGCGGCTCAAAGTCGAAGAACCCGCCCTGTTTGGTGGCAAAAGTCTGGGTCGCTAGCCAAGCTGCGATCGGCGAGTTAACGCATGATGTGGCTAGTGCGATAGAAGCGGGAATGAAAATTGTGGATTTGTTGTTGCTGAAATAACCAAGCTCGTCAACTGATGCAATTGGACTCGCTGCAATAGCTGGGATGATGATTTTTGGCTGCTCGAACTTTTCCCAATATGCGCAAGACCGTAATTCCCAAAAGTAGTGGCCTTGATCAGACCGGTCAATGAGCTGTTGCCGTTTTCCTTCGGAAATAAACCAGGCGTAAATGGCAGGGTAAGTTTTTGCAAACAATTTTTCGGCTTTAGCCAGCAGCAATCCACTCCAAGGATGTTGCTTGTTTTCAGACGATTCAATCTTGATAAGGTATTGCTCAGCGAACTGGACGTTCCAGCGCTTGATGTCCTTGCCCCGCAAAAACGGTTTTATGATTTCAGCCGATTTCGGGTCTTGGGAAATCATTTCATCCCGTTGTTCGCGGGAAATGACGAAGGCTTCGTTCAGTCCAGTCAAAATCCCACGATAGAAGTAACCCTGGCAGTAATCTCCTAAGGGTTGCCCGGCCTTACGCAAACGCTCCAGCAGGCGGCGCTGAGTCGGTGGTTCCAGTTGCCAGCCGCCCACTTTCAATTCCGCTTGTGGAACGGAAAAATGCTCGGCGGCAAACACCTCCGGGAAGTGCGCGACCTGGTGCGCCGGGTTGTTGCTGTCCCAATTCAAGGCCAATACGTCGTTGCGCACTTCGTCCAAGGCGACCGGCTTGACCCGTTTGGTGGCTATGACGATGGTCGGATAAGCCAGCGCATCGAAGACGGCTTCGTCGCCAAAGTCGATGATCTGGCGCATCTTGGTGTGGCTGACCATGTAGCGGCGCAGGTCTTCACCGTATTTGGCACGGAACCATTTGTTGCTGGTGATGAAGCTTAAGCACCCGTAGGGGTTGAGCAACTGGAACGAGCGTTCGTAGAAGTACACATACAAGTCAGCCGTGCCGTTGTAGCAGTCGTAGTGCGGCTTGTAGCGCGGCTTGTCGTCCTTGATGGATTCGTGCCGCACATAGGGCGGGTTGCCGATGAGCACGTCGAAGCCGCGTGAGAAGCCGAACATCCATTCGGGATCGAAAAAGTCGGCGTGACGGTTCTGGTCAAACGGATCCCAGGCAGCCATGCGGTCAGCGTCGCCGGGGTCACGCAACATGTGTTCAGCTTTTAGCAAGGCTACCAGTTCGTCGCGCAAGCGCAGGATGCGCGCTTTGCGCTTGCGCTTGTCGGAGAAACGCTTGGCAGCGAAGTGACTGGCGTTGGCTTCGCGCAGTTCAGCTTCCTTTTCGGCGACGGCAGGGCTGTCGAACAACTGGCCTTGGCGGGAGGTGCGCGGGATAGGCAGCAGCGAGTTGGCGGCGACAATCTTGGTTTCCAGATTGGGCAACGGGGTGAGCCGGTTGTGCCCGGCGTCGAGCTTCTGTTCGACCACCAGCGAGACGAAGAAGCGAAGTTTGGCGATCTGCACCGCTACGGGCTGTATGTCCACGCCATACAGGCATTTTTCGATCAGGTAGAGCTTGCGGGCGTAGTCTGCATAGTCCGGGTCAGCGAAATCCTGGTCGAATTTGATCAGGGCAGCCTGCGCCTGGGCGATCTGCTCTTCGCGTAGGTTGGGGTCGGGCAAGGTTTTGGCGCTGACCAGATGTTGTTCCAGCGGGCAGCGGTTTTGTGCTTTCCACAGCGCGTTGGGAGGGTTGTCGTCAAGCTTGCGCAGTACATGCACCAGCTTTTGCAGGATACCCATGGGAAAGGCGCCCGAACCACAGGCCGGATCAAGAACGCGCAGTTGTTCGATAGCGTGGATCAGTTGCTGTGTTTCACCAGCATTGAAGTCGTGCCCGCTGTGGCGGTAGCTGAGAAGCTGGCGCAGGCGGGTTTCACTCCCCTCTCCCGCAAGCGGGAGAGGGGCAGGGGGTGAGGGGGCTTGGATATCCATCACGGCTTGATAGATCGCCTCAAGCACCCCTTCCGTTTCCATAAGTAGTTGATTATTCCAGAACCGCAATACGCGAATTCCCTGTTTTTCCAGAAATTCAGTACGCGCCTGATCGTAGTCCGCTTGTTCCATGTGCTGGCTGCCGTCCAGTTCAATGGCAAGTTTAATTTCAGCGCAGTAAAAATCGAGGATGTAGCGGCTTTCAGGATGTTGGCGACGAAATTTCAGGTCAAGGAAATGACGGTTACGGAGTAGATGCCAGAGCAGGGTTTCTGCATCTGTCTGTCTGGTGCGCAGTTCACGGGCATAAGCGCGAATGTCATCTGGCAGTTTGGCGGGTGGGTTGGGGTGTGGTGGTAGATTATCCGCCCTCACCCCTGCCCCTCTCCCGCTTGCGGGAGATGGGTTCAAGTAGCGGGCAAAGTAAGCCACCAATGCCTCATCCACCATGTAATCGACCACTTCGCGCGGGGTGTAGAACGAGCCGCTTTTCTTGCGGGCGGTGGTTTTGGTGTCCGGGTTGTAGCTGGCCAGCAGGTTTTCGAATACCTTTCCCAAGAGTTCCGGGTCGAGGGCGACTTCTTCTTCTACCGGGGTGTTCTCTTCGATGGTGAACTTGTAGCTTTCAAATATCTTCAGCAGACCGCGTGGTTTGTATTTGCGGTTCTTGGTTTGATAAATCTCGTTGAGATCAACACCGTCTTTACCGTCGGAAAAAAATAGCTCGTTAGGTAGGTAGATCGGGTTTTCTGGGCGTTCAGAAAAACCATCCACGCGCAGCACGGTTTGGCGACCTTCGGTTACTACCAGCGCGGCCAGGTCTTGGTCTCGTTCCAGGTCTTCATCCGTTACCAATTTGTCCAGGCACTCAAACAGCCCTCCGTTCAGGAAAGGCACTTTGCGGAAGAGTGAAATGGCGTCGTCAGGAGCCTTGAATTCCTTCTTGTAGCGGTAAACCGTATGGATAAGGTATTTCTCAAGTCGCTTGGAGCCAGCATCTTCGCGCCATACGCGCTGCCTGTTTCCGTCTTCGTCTTCAGCGGTGGTCTCCGTGTTCAGGGTGGCAAAGAATAGGTTTTGCAGTACCGCCTTGTAATAGTTGCCTTCGCGCGGTTGCAAGCAAGGAGCGGTGAGCAGAAGGCTGGTAAGTGCTTTCTCGTCAAAAAGTTCGCTCGGCACTAACCTTTTTTCCTTGAGGAACCAAACAAAAATCAGCCGCGTAAGCAGTCGGATCATGGCTACTGACGGGCGGCCGGTAATGGCCGGGTCGTGAGAGTCATCCAGCGGCTGGCCTTTGGGAAAGCGCACCCCGGTTTCTTCGCGCAGCGCCCAGAAGTACCAGTCGGACAACTCCTTGTAGAACTTCTCGTTCAACGCCTTGACGTCCAGCGCGGTCATCCAGGCTTCGTAGAGCTGGTTAAAGCTGGAAGGCACGTATTTCGTGCTCACCGGTGCCAGCGCCATGCTTTCCAGGATTCGGAGATGGGCGGCATGCGGCTTATGAAGGTCAATGTCCTTGATGATGGAAATTTTGCCGTCCATCACATCGCGCGCGGTATCGCGTTTATGGCTGCGCCGGTTGATCACGGCCAGTGAAAGCATGGGTTCCTGGTCGTGCCCAGGATGCCGGAACAGCATGATTACCGGCATGGGGAAGAGGCGGTTGACCTCGCGCGTGATGCGAGCCAGTCGAGTGCGAGACCAGTTGCCTGTTTTAAGATCAACCGCCAGAAAGATGAAGCTTTCTATCTGGTAGGGCTGGACTCCGGTATCGCTGAAAAAACTCATTTGTCCGGCGGCGAGCGCAGGAAGTTCGTCGTTGGTGAGTTGGAACAGGAAGTTCACGCTTTGCCAGTCGGCCAGGCAGGCCGCTTCGGCGTTAAGCCGATGGTTGCCGCCGAGCAGTGTTTCCAGTTCTTTGGCAAACGACTCGGGCTGTGTGGGCCAGTCCAGGGTTTTGTTGCTTGCGTAGCCGAGGGTGGTGAGTAATTCGAGAGCGCATTTGTGCAAGTCGCCCGTGGCCGTTGACTTCAGGGCTACTTCAAGGCGGGTGCGTAGCTTTATGTCGCTCATTGTATGTGGCCCAAGTAGACGGTCTTGTCGAAGCAGGTTGATGTAAAGATTCCAGGCTTGCCGGAGTCTGCCGAATCTGGCAAAGCCCTTCTGTTAGCCGCGCCAATAGGCGTTCTACAACTCATCTGCCAGGTAAGCCAATGAATACGCCATTCTTCGAAGGCATGCCTTGTAGATCGCCATTTCATAAGGCTTGCAGACCTGTTGTGCTGATTAGTCGTTTCAGGGAATTTTCCTAGTCTTACTCAAACGGTCCAGTTTTCGATGCTCAAGCCAGGAATACGCGCAAAATCCCGTTCGTTGTTGGTGACCAGGATCAGATTTTCAGCGAGGGCATGGCAGGCAATCAGGGTGTCCATATAGCCGACGAGGTTTCCCGTGATCTTTTGTGCACTCCGCAGTTTGGCATAGTGGTCTGCCGCTGCAACCGGCCACTCCAGGCAGGGCATGTAGTCGAGAAATGCGAAAACGGCGATTTTAAGCGTCGTGGCATCAGGGACGAGTTCAAGGCCATAGAGCAATTCGCCTCGGGTTATGGCGGAAATGGCAATTTCTTCGCTAACCAGTCCAGCGCGTATTTTGCTCAATAGCGCTGGTTGTTTGCGTTTGATCGCATCGCTGCAAATGTCGGTGTCGAGCAGATAAATCAGCATCAAAAAATCTCGCGGAAGTCACCTGCCCGATTATCTCGCTCGGCCATGAATTCTTCCGGCACCGTCGCTTCTTCAATCAACCTGAATAACTTGTCCAGGCCATCGGTCTTGCATTTTTTCGGGGTGAGCGTGACCACACCAGTGACTTCGTTCTTATGTACCCATACCTCGTCGCCCGGTAGCCTGAAGGCTTTGGGCAAGCGGACGGCCTGACTGTGTCCGGTTTGAAACAGTTTTGCGGTAGCTAACATGGCCGCCTCCTTGTACATATGGAATCGTAGCTACTTTATCACAAGCCAGGTAATGAGTTCAAAGTCACCTGTGGATTTCACTTGCTTGCCCGCGTCGGTAAGTTTGCCGCCGCGCCCGGAAAAAAGATTGCCGGCATTCTTGCGCTCGAACTGTGCGGCGATGGCGCTGACGGCCTTTTCGAGCAGGTCGCCATAACGGCTCATGTCTTCTCCGTTCATTGTTTCAACATCAAACAGATCGCATAAGGCGGCGTAGGGTTCGGCTTTGCCCTGGCTTACGGCACGAAAGATTTCGAGAATCTGTTTCGGGCTGGTGAAGTTGTAGCGCACTTCGCCATCATCACGGATATAGACGAGGAAGTAGGGCTGGAGCGGGTTGACCGCTTCATTGCCGACTGCCTCGGCGCGTTGCTTGAGGCAGTAGATGGCGCCGGGCTTGATGGTCTGAAATTCAGCGTGCGGCGGTACGACGGCGTAGAGACCAAAGGGGGCTTCTTCGAGTTTTTCCCGGTTGGCTTCGATGTAGGTGGCCAGTTCCATGCGGAAATCGTCGAGGGTGAATTCGTTGATGGAAATGGTTTCGTTGAAATCTTCAAGGTCGAGCACTTCGTCCTTGAGCCTGAGCAGTTGCTTGTCTCGGTAGCGCAGGTCTACGGTAATCAGTTCGCGCAGGTCTTCCGCTTGCAGGATGTTGTCCTCGGCAGTGGCGGCGATGTCGACCAGCGCCATGCGGGCTTCCACACGGTTTTTCAGGTTGATGTATTTGTTGAGGTCGGGCGTCGGCCAGAAATTGATGAGCTGGATTTCCTTGTTCTGGCTGCCGATGCGGTCGATACGACCGAAGCGCTGGATGATGCGCACCGGGTTCCAGTGGATGTCGTAGTTCACCAGCAGGTCGCAGTCTTGCAGGTTCTGGCCTTCGGAGATGCAGTCGGTTGCTACCAGGATGTCTATCTCGCCGTCTTGCGGCATTGATTTCATCTTGGCGCGCTGCTTGGCGCGCGGCGAAAAGTTGGTGAGTATCTGGCTGAAATCGGCGTGACCAAAGCTTGTGCGGTTGGGCTTGGTGCCGCCAGAGACCAGCGCGATATGCACGCTCAGTGTTTCGCGCGCCCAGTCTTCAAGCTCCTCATACAGATAGGCAGCGGTGTCAGCAAAAGCGCAAAAGACGATGATCTTACGATTCTCTTCCCCGTGGTTATTCGTGCTTGGGTGCCTGACCTTTTGTTCGATTATCTTTTTAAGTTCAGTGAGTTTGGCATCGCGCTCCGGGGTTACGCCATCGGCGCTTTCTGCCAGCATGGATAGTTGCTGCTTGTCGCTGGCCAAATCGGCGAGCCATCGATCAACATCCATGTGCTCCAGGCGATATTTTAGGGTGCCGACTTCAAAGGCCTCACGCAATTCTTCATCTTCTTCTGCTTCCATGATGAATAGTTCTGCCTGCAATTCCTGCGCCTTTGAATCGCGTAACTCCTGAAACTTGCCTATGCGCGCTTCCAGGTCTTCAAGTTTTTTGACGGTGCGATCCATGGTGATGGCGAAAGAGCGCACAGAACTCTCCAGACGCTTGAGGAAGTTGACCTTCATCATGCCGATCAGGAAGCGTTCGCGAGTTTCCTGGTTGAAGTTTTTGATGGCACCTTCGCCAGCGTAAAAAGCCTTGAACTGCGGAAGCACATAGGCCGAGGGTTTGAACTGGGAGAGTTGGTATTTTTCGATTTCCTCATTCAGCCGGTCATAGGTCGGGAAGCGATGCTTGCTGTCGATGTCAGCGTAAATCGACTGTGGCTTGGCACGCTTCGGAAACTGTCCGATGGTGGCTAGCGAGGCACGGTAGTAGCGCTTGATGTGCTTGCGTGAGCGGGCAATGGTGAGCTCGTCAAGCAGAGTGAAAAAACCTGCCGGCAGTCGATCCATCAGCTCAACGGCATCTTTGTCGCCAGCGCGCTTGGCCCATTCCATGAAGTTTTTTTGCGCGCTGGTAAGGGTGTCTTTGATGCTGTGGATGCCCAGGCTTTGCGAGAACGTGGCATCACGCCCTTCGGTAACGAAGTAAATCTGGTTGCGCAGATCCTTTAGGTCGTTATTTACCGGTGTGGCCGAAAGCAGCATTACTTTGGTTTTTACGCCGGCCTGGATGATGTCTTCCATCAAGCGCTCGTAGCGACTCTTGCGGATGATGTTGCCGTTCTCGTCGCGTTTGCCCTTCACGTTGTTGCGGAAGTTGTGCGATTCATCGATAACGATGAGATCGAAGTTGCCCCAGTTGAGCGTGGCGAGATCGACACCGTCCACCTTGCCGGTCTCCCGTGAAAGGTCGGTGTGAGAGAGAACGGTGTAAGCGAAGCGATCCTTCAGGAAGGGGTTTAGTTCGCTATTGTTCTGGGCGAGATACACCGTCCAGTTGTCGCGCAGTTTCTTGGGGCAGAGCACCATGACGCGAAGGTTTCGAAGCTCGTAGTATTTGATTACGGCCAACGCGGTATAGGTTTTGCCCAAGCCGACGCTGTCAGCAAGGACGCAGCCGTTATGGGCATTGATTTTGTGAATGGCGCCCTTGGCGCCGTCTTTCTGGAAGTCGAACAACGCTTTCCAGATGTCACTATCGATAATGGCGGTTCGGTCAAAAAGCTGGGCATCATCATCCTGTCCAGACAGGAAGCGCTCAAAGACGTGAAATAACGTTTTGAAGTAGATGAACTCCGGAGCGTGATTGACATAGAGTTGCGCCAGGTAGCTCAGCACCTCTTCCTTGACGTCAGCCACCAATTTGTCATCGGTCCAGATGTTGTCGAACCATTCCTTTAGTTCGGCCCGGTCGCGGTCACTGTCAACAATCAGGTTGAGTTCAATGTTCGGTGTGGCCGAAAGCCCTAGCCCGCGCCGGGTGAAATTGGAACTGCCGAGAATGGCGTGCTCCCGGTGGCCGTCGTGGATGTGGTAAAGCTTGCCGTGCAGCAGATTGGCTTGACGTATCGAGCGGATTTCGACCTTGTCTTGAATCCAGGCCGCACAGCGCCTGGCGATTTCTTTCTGTTGCAGGCGATTGGCAAGTTCCAGCCCTTCGTCTTCAATCTTGAAGGATTTCTTGTCGGTCTTTTCCGGGTCGAGCGTGGCGATAAATCTGGGTTCGCCAAACAGGAAATGAAGCGTATCAATGCGATCAAGGCGATCTGCAAGAGCTTCGTAGGCGTATATGGTGAAATAGGCTGAAACGACGGAGAGGGCGCTGCCATCCGAAACTTTTTCAACCAGAAAATCGGAAACCCTGCCGCAACCATAGTTGTCACGGATTCCGAAACTGTTTGATCCTTTAGCAGCCATCGATTCCCCTTGCCTCAATTTTTTGCACTGCTGGAGGATGCGAATTCATCATTTTCACCTTGAAATTTGCTACCTGGAATCGAGGGAGTTCGCACTGGCCACAGTATATCGATTGGTTTTTGTGTAACCGACTGTTGATGCACATCGCATCGTCATCGGATAATCTGCAGGAAAGTACTCCCTTTTTTACTTTAGTCCTACAAGCAAATTGGTATGTTTGAATTTTCCCGATTATTTATCCGTGTTGTTTCAACCAATCTGTCGGGGTTACGCTGGTCACTACCTCTTTCGTTCGTTCTAACATTTCACGATCCAGCGTGACCAGAGTCAGCGTGCGCTGCGCTGCCAAAGCCACATAAACTGCATCGGCACCGCGCAAACGCTGCTGTGCGGCGGAGGTCGCGGCTTCCATCGCGAGATCGTCGGTTAAAGGCACGAATTGAATCCAGGGTTGTATATGCAGAAAAGCCGTGATTTTTTCAGCCAGTCCGGAGTCATCGGTCTGGCGGGCGATGGCGCCGGCCACTTCGGATAGCGCCAGAAGCGGTGTCGTGACCGTGATGCCTTCTTCAACCAGGCGACGCAGCAAAACAGCCGCGTCAAGGTGATGCGCATCACGGGCAAGGAAGGCGGCGACCCAGACCGATGCATCAATCACCATCAACCGCGTCTCTGTTCGCGCACGGCATCAGTTGCGCTCAATCCGGTTTTCCATTTGTTGCAAACTTGGGTGGCGAGGGCTTCCAGTTCCTGGCTAAAGGCATCAGCCGCCTTTTTCCTCGCGCTGGCCGTAGGCGCAAGTGGGGCGCCAATTTCCCGTGTCAGAAGTTGGGTAATGAGGTCTTTCATGCTTTGCCCGCGCAGGGCGGCTACCGCCTTGGCCTTGCGAAACAGGTCGTCGGGCATCTCGATAGTGGTTTTCATGATGATCTCCGTAAATATGGGAACCCGTAAATCTTACCCGCCTTGTGAAAGCCGGATCAATTCATTTTTCCTGGTGATCGAGAATTTTCTAAGTGCAAATCTAGCGGATTTCACCTGATTGAACGGTCATAAAAAGGCCAGATAGATTTCTGGAACTTGGCGGTAAGGCTTGATTTCCGAACGGGCATTGCTCTGCCAGTAGTAGGAGTTCAGTTCGTCGCAACTTTTTCGACATAGGCCTCGATATCCACCGCATCAATCTGTTCAGGCCGCATGTAACGCTCGGCGTACTCACGATAAACGCCGGAGCGCAGGAACAGATCGAACAGGTCGGGATCGATGTGCTGGTCCTTTTTCATCAGCGACATGATCTTGATGGCTTCCGAAAGCGTCTTGCCTTTCTTGTACGGGCGATCAACGGCGGTCAGTGCTTCGAAGATGTCGGCGACGGCCATCATGCGTGCCAGCGGGCTCATTTCTTCGCCGCGCAGCCGTTTCGGATAGCCGGTGCCGTCCATTTTCTCGTGGTGGCCGGAGGCGATTTCGGGAACGTTGCGCAGGTGCTTGGGGAAGGGCAGTGCGGAGAGCATGATCAGGGTCTGCACGATGTGCTCGTTGATCTTGTAACGCTCTTCCTCCGACAGCGTGCCGCGCGCGACGCTGAGATTGTAGAGCTCGCCTTTGTTGTAGAGCAGTTCGGGAACCTGCATTTTGAAGCCCCATTTGTTGTCCGGCGCTATCCTGTCCTGGGCTTGGCGTCCAAAGAGGTGTTCAGGTTTGTCGGCGAGTAGCGCTTCGCTGACCGGCAAGTCGGGCGCTGGTGAGCGCGCCTTGCGTTCATTTTCTTCGTGGGAAATGCCGATCCGGTCGTCGAGGGTGCGCAGCCAGGTGCGCGCGGCGATTGTTTTGAGGCGATCCTGCTTTTCGGGCGCCATGAACTCGCCGCCCTCGTTGCTGGTGGCGACGAAGGAAAAGTCATCGTCAAGTTGCGCCAGGGCTGCCGCCAGTTTCGCACGGGCAGTGGCCTCGGGCTCGCCGGTGGTGATCGACTTGAGGCAGGTGATTTCGGCATCACGCTTGAGCACTTCAAAGCGCATGCGGATTTCGTGGATGCGGTCGTAAAGCGTTTCGAGCTTGGTCGCCTTGTCGACGACGTATTCCGGGGTCGTCACCTTGCCGCAATCATGCAGCCAGGCAGCGACGTGCACCGCTTCCCATTCATCCTCGCTCAGGTGGAAATCCTTGTACAGGCCAGTGGTCTGGTCACAGGCAGCGCGGGCCAGCATCTTGGTGATTACCGGAACGCGGGCGCAGTGCCCGCCGGTGTAGGCGCTCTTGGCATCGATGGCTCCGGCGATCAGTTTGATCATGGCTTCAAACAACTGCTTCTGGGCCTGGATCAACTCTTTGGCTTCAAGAGAGACGGCGGCTGATCCCGAAAGCGCACCGATGAAGCTCAGGCGAGCGTCGTCCGTTTCATCAAGACGTAGCAGCACCATCGCGCCGACCAGATTTTGCTGGCGGTTGAGGAGCGGCACCGCGATGGCGTGGGTTGCGCCACTGGCCTTTATTGCTTCCGCCAGATCCAGTGCTTGAATGTCGGCCTCAGTCAGGCGTGCGGAGTGAGCGGTTCGGGCGGCCATGGCAGCGCTGAATAACGGGCTGCTTGCAGCCGGATCAACGACCGGGGCGCTGCTGGGCAAGGCGCTTCCATCCGCCATGAGACCGGTTGCCGGTAACAACTTATCCTCGTCGGTCAGGTATAGCACGCCCGCATCGGCGTCTGCTGCTGAAATGGTTTCGCTCAGCAGGTGTGGCAACAGTCGCTCGAAATTATTTTCCGCCGCGACCGCCAGGCTGATGTCGAGAAAGCGGCTGATCGTATGCTTCATGCTGTCCATCGTCTGCGCCAGATCGCTGACTTCGAGTACGTTGGATTCGACGCTGATCGGTTTCGAGAATTCGAAGTGGCGGATGGCATCGGCTTCGCCAGCCAGTTTACGCAAGGGTTGCGATACGGCGCGCGCCAGCGCCCAGGTGATCGGAATCGCCAGCAGGATAACGAGCGCCATGACGATGAAAGAGTGACGCATCAGCGTGTGGGCAGCGGCCATCAGTTCGTCATCGGGAATGGCGGTAATCAGGAACAGGGTGTTGGCCCCTTCAAGCTTCAAGGGGCTGACCGATACGTGCCATAGCTCACCATCGACCTCCTGCATCAGGTTCTGGGCAATTTCACTGTTAATGCTGCGCACTATCGGTGCCAGTTGCGCGAGAACGGGAACCCCATAATCGGTGATGTTGGCCAGAACCGGCTTGTCGTTGGCATTGGCCGACAGCCGGATTTTTCTCGCATTGTTCTCGTGGGCGAGGATTAGTCCCGACCGGTTGACCATTGCAATCTGCGTCCCGGGCGTCACCTTTAGTTGCGCCAGAGTCTGGTCAAGTGTTTCCAGACGGATGTCGGCGCCGACCACGGCATCACCCTTGCCGGCTCGGTTGGCGATCGTGGTGCCAACCTTTTTGGTGGTGAAGAAAAGGTAAGGTGGAGTTTTGATCTGCCCGCTGGCGATCAGCGCAGCTTTGTACCAGTTGCGGGTACGCGGATCATAGCTACTCGCATAGTCGGGACGGTCATCGCTGCGCAGGGTGGCCAGCGCCGAATCCAGAAAGATGTAACGACCGCGCAAAATCCCCTGCTCATGGTCAATGCTTTGTACGATGTAGTCCGTCTGCTCCGGGGCGGCAAAGTCATTTCGTTCGGCCTCGTTAGCGATACGGCGGACAAGAAAACTGTCGCCATTTCCATAGCCGACATAGAGCGACGTGAGTTCGGAAGAATTGCTTAAGGCCTCGCGCATGAAGCCAAGATTCTCCAGCCTTTGCTCAAGGGATGTAGCCTGGGTAACAGCATCAAGGCTCAACAGCCGGGTGGCCATCTCGGCCGGAGCGATGATGTTGGCGAATTCGCGCAGCGCCTCGCGTCCGATGCGTTCGCTTAGCTCGTTAGCCGTCGACTTGAGGATGCCGCTACTGATCTTGTAACCGAGCCCGCCGATCACGCCTCCGACAATCAGCAACAGGGCCAGGAATAGCGTCGAGATGTGGATATGGAGTGGAAAGCGGCGTTTCATGGTGACTACTCCCGTTCAGGCATGGACAATAAAAGAGCCAGAAACCTTGCTGTTACCTGGCTGCATGGCCTTCTTGAACTGCTTTGGAATGCTGCCTTGTGCGACAGACACCACCAAACAAAAGGCTGTATGGCTTGCAGCACAAAGGTTTGAGACAATGGCAGAAGCCGGGTTACGGCATATCCTGATTGCTGCAACTTCAAGATTAACCGGAGTTTAACGTGCGCCGTGTTTAAGCGCTGTCTTCCGGCGGGTACGAATCCCGCCCGGTATTTTTCGTTCCGACCGGCAAGGGAACCAGGTATTACAAGAACGATGATTTGAATTGATTGTCTGCCACATACCCGGCAAATGATCGGTGTGTTGTTTTTTTCCAATTTTTACAGGAGATATTTCATGAAATACTCGTTTTCAATGCTTGTTGCCGCTCTCGCGGTTTTACCAACACTGGCTTTTGCGCAGATGGCGCCAATCAGTGCTGTCGTTGTCGAAAAAGGCAAGGGAACGGTAAGTACCGCCGAGACGATCGTCCTGCAGGGTGCCATCACCGCCATCAACCCGGCCACCCGGCACGTGGTGATCAAAGGCGGGAGCGGCAATGAGCTGTCATTTGTGGCCGGACCCGAAGTGAAAAACTTTGCGCAGTTGAAGGTCGGCGATATCGTGACCCTGAACTACATTCAGTCGCTGACCTTTGAACTGAAGAAGGGCGGCAAGGAGTTGCGCAAGCGGGTCGAGAGTGGCGAAACAATCAGTGCCCAGCCCGGTGAAAAACCGATGGGTGGAGAATCCACATCCGTTCGCATCATCTCGGATGTTACGGCGGTGAACAAGAAGGCCGGAACGATAAGCTTGCGCGGCCCGCAGCGGACGCTTGATCTGAAGGTCAAGGATAAATCCTTGTTGAAGGACGTCGCCGTTGGCGATCAGGTCGAGTCGACCTTTGTCGAGGCCTCCGTGATTTCTGTCAGGCCGGGCACGCCGGCGAAGGGGGTGAAGTAAATGGCTAATGAATCGCAAGAGGCTAAAGATGCGGGCATGCTCGCGGTCATTGTGAAGCGCATGCAGGAACAGCGACTGCCGCGAGCGCTCGACCTGAAAGACAAAGTGGACCAGGGCGGGATTCTGGATGACATGGATATCGATTTTCTGGAACTGGTGTTTGCCGATACCAATCAACTGAAGCCGCTTCTGGCACGCCATCCGGAGTATGAGGATCTGGCGGTACGGATGATGGGACTCTATCGCGACATTACGACCAAAGCGCTGGAGAATGAGCAGGGCAAGGCGTAGAGGCCGGATTTTCAGCGCCAGGAAAGCCGACAATATCCGGCTTTCCTGGCCTGCATTCCCTGGCGCCTGTCGTTGAATGGCTAAACGATTTGTGGTCGCCGGATTGCTGGTTTTTGCCGCCAGCGCAGCGGCTGCTGCCTGGTTCTGGTTCCCTTGGGCACTATCTCCGGGCTACACCATCCGCATAACAACCGGCCCGATCGGGAGTGATGGGCAAGTTTTCATTGCCGCGTTCAAGCGTGAACTGACTGAAGAGCATCCCCGTGCCCGCCTGGTTTGGGAGGAAGTTGCGAGCCTTGAGGAAAGTGCCCTGGCACTTCAGGGCGGCAAGTTTGATCTCGCCGCTGCCAGGAGTGATCACCCGGCAGTGGCCAACGGCGGCACGATCGTCGTTTTGCGGCGAATGCCAATCGTCATCATGGCGCCAGCGAAATCGTCCGTTGCCTCAATGAAGAACCTGGTCGGGAAAAAGATTGCCGTTCTTGAGGGTACGGCAGAGGACGATCCCTTGCTCAGGACAGTAATGGAATTTTATGGCCTCGAACCGGGCAATATCGTCAAAACGAGTCCGGCAGAGATCGGCGCCGCGCTGCACGACAAGCGGGTTTTTGCAGCGCTAGCCATCAGTCCTGTCGGACCAGGCCCCGTCGCCGAGGCGGTCAAATCCATTGTCAAGGCGACAAAGAAGCCTCCGAAATTCATCGATCTGGAAGCCAAGGCGATTGCCGATCAATACCCGGTGTATGAAGCGATGGAAATTCCTCGGGGCGCGTTTGTCGCAGCGCCCGCCATCCCGGGCGAAGAGGTGACTACGGTGGCGGTCACGGTTCGACTGGTGGCCAAAAAATCCATGTTCAAGGACGTCGCCGGCGAGATGACGCGCTTGCTGATGATGACCCGGGCCAAGCTTGCCGCAACGATGCCGCTGGTCGGGCAGATTGAAGCGCCGGATACCGACAAGAAAGGCGTTCTTCCCGTCCATCCGGGCGCTGCAGCCTATTTTGATGGCAGTCAGGTGAGCTTTTTTGAACAAGCCATGGATATGCTGTTCAATATTTCAATCATCGGCGGTCTTTTTGGTTCGGTCGCCTACTGGATTAGAAGCAATTGGCGCAGACATCGGCCGAACGAGACACGACAGCATCTCGCGCGGCTGTCGGCCATTTTGCACGAGGTAAGAACGGCTGCCCCCGATCAGTTGGATTCCATCGAGGAAGAACTGGATACCCTTGCGGAATGGATGCTCGACCGTTTCGCGCAGGAACAGATTACTGCAGAGCGGGTAAACGCAATTTCAGCCATGCTGTCGCAGATTCGCTTGCTTATTGAACGCAGACGAAAGGCCTGATTCAACCAAGAGAAGGCAGTTGACCACAGCGAACACGGCGAACAGCGCGAAGCTGCCCCGTAGGAAATACCCTTGGGGTGCGTGAACAAAGCAGGGACCCTTCCCTCGCCTGGGGTTATACCCCGAGGGTAGGCATGGGTTCGCTTGCGTTACGGCCTGCTCTCTTGCTGTTTGTAAACGCACGACCCCGTGTTACCACGACGCCGCTTCCTCATGCTACCGGGGCGTACGGACAACTCCCCGGACGGGACTTCAACCCGCTAGATTTACTGCTGTTACGCAAGGTCGAAGCGATCAAGGTTCATCACCTTCAGACTTCCTGATCCAGTCCGTATTTATTCAGTATTTATAGGAAATTAGT
>NZ_JBMOJE010000027.1:0-46769 GCF_049316945.1 Propionivibrio sp.
CGCCTTCGAGGGCGGCGATGCGTTCCTCCAGCACGGCCGTCGTGGGGTTGGAAATGCGCGAATAAACGTGCCCTCCCCGCTCCATATTGAACAGCGAAGCGGCCTGATCGGCATCCTTGAAGACGAACGAAGAAGTCAGGTAGATGGGCTGGGCGCGAGCGCCAAACTGGCTATCCGGAACCTGCCCGGCGTGCAGCGTGAGGGTGTCGAATTTGTAAGTCACTTGATTCTCCGGATGCGGCTTTTTCTTGTGGTGTCGTGGCGAGCGGGATGGATACGGATCAACTCCAGACGCCTGTTCTTCGATCCTCTACCCGCTTCGCCTTGTGCGTCGCCCGAGGCAGCGTATCGGCAGGGAGGATAACCACTTTCGCCGATACGCCGGTAACCGACTGCAACTGGCGGGCGAAGCGCGCGGAAAGTTCGGCGTCGTTGCCAGTGAAACTGGCCGAGCGTTCGACTTCAACGGTCAATCGGTCAAGGTGGTTTTCGCGCTCGACGATCAGCTTGTATTCGCCGGTAAAGTCGTGATCCTTGCGGGCGATGGCTTCGATGTCGCTGGGGAAGACATTGACGCCCTTGATGATCAGCATATCGTCGAGGCGGCCATGCACGCCGAGTATGCGGATCGAGGTTCGGCCGCAGGCGCAGGGGTCGGAGGTGAAGGAAACGATATCGCCGGTGCGGAAGCGGATCATCGGCCGTGCGGATTTCTTCAGGGTGGTCAACACCAGTTCGCCGCGCCCGCCTTCGGGGATAGGTTCGCCGCTTTCCGGGTCGATGACTTCGACCAGGATGTGGTCCTCGGCCCAGTGCAGGCCGTTCTTTTCTTCGCACATGCCGGCGCAGGAACCGAAGATATCGGACAAACCGTAGTAGTCATAGATCGAGGCGCCCCACAGCGCTTCGATGCGCTGGCGGGTTTCGGGAATCGAGCCGCCGGGCTCGCCAGCGACGAAAATACGCTTGATGCTCAGTTCCTTCCTGATGTCGATGCCTTCCTTGACCGCCATCTCGCCGAGGTAGCACGCGTAGGAAGGCGTCTTCCAGATGGCTGTAGCCTGGAACTGGCTAATGATCTTCAGCAAGCGATCGGAGGGTATGCGCTATTACTTATCTGCCAACCACCGGTCGGACAAGTCAAGTCCGACTGGGGATCATGATCATTCCACCTGCAGTTCTTTGATTTCCATTACCTGCTGCTTTACCTGACGTTCCACCAGCGACTTGAGCACCAGGGTCACAATGGCCAGTAAAGCGAGTACCGAGGCCACGGCAAACGCAGCGGCATAGTTGTATTCGTTGTAAAGAATTTCAACGTGCAGCGGCATGGTGTTGGTCTTGCCACGGATATGCCCGGAAACCACCGACACCGCACCGAATTCACCCATCGCGCGGGCGTTGCACAGGATCACACCGTAAAGCAGGCCCCACTTGATGTTGGGCAGAGTGGTGTAGCGGAAGGTCTGCCAGCCGGTGGCGCCGAGGACAATGGCCGCCTCCTCCTCATCCGAACCCTGGGCCTGCATCAGGGGAATCAGTTCGCGAGCGACGAAGGGAAACGTAACGAAGATGGTCGCCAGAACAAGACCGGGAACGGCGAACAGAATCTTGATGTCATGCTCGTACAGCCAGGGACCGATCCAGCCCTGCGAGCCGAAGAGCAGGACGTAAATCAAGCCGGAAATGACCGGCGACACCGAAAAAGGCAAGTCGATCAGGGATATCAGAAACTGCTTGCCGCGAAAATCAAACTTGGCGATCGCCCACGAAGCAGCCACCCCGAACACCAGGTTCAGCGGCACGGCGATCCCGGCCACCAGCAAAGTCAGCTTGATCGCCGAGACGGCATCCGGATGGACCAGGGCCGCCAGATAGGCATGCCAGCCCTTCTTGAAGCCCTCGAAAAAGACGCTGCCCAGCGGCAAGAGCAGGAAGATGCCAAAGAACGTCAGCGCAATGCTGATCAGCACCCACTTCACCCACGGCGGTTCGCTCAGACTGGCGCTCTCCCAGCGGCCTGCATTTCCACTACCCGGTTGTAATGCGACACTGCCAGCCATCTCAGGCACCTCCAGAATGACGACCTTGCATCCAGCCCTGCAGGGTATTGATTACCCAGAGGATGATGAAGGAAAAGAGCAACATGACTGTCGCGATCGCCGTCGCACCTGCATAGTCATATTGTTCCAGTTTGGTAATGATGAGCAACGGCGTGATCTCCGAAACCATCGGCACGTTACCGGCAATGAAAATCACCGAGCCATACTCACCGACCGCACGAGCAAAGGCCATGGCAAAGCCGGTCATCAGCGCTGGCAGAACATGGGGAAAGATGACCCGCCGAAAAGTTTGCCAACGCGAAGCCCCGAGTGCGGCAGCGGCTTCTTCGACCTCCACTTCCAGATCGGCCAGCACCGGCTGGACGGTGCGCACGACAAACGGCAAACCGATGAACACCAAGGCCAGCAGGATGCCGTTCGGCGTATAGGCGATCTTGATGCCAAGCGGTGAAAGCAGACTGCCAACCAGCCCGTTTTCAGAGTACAGCGTTGCCAGGGCAATGCCGGCGACCGCCGTCGGCAAGGCGAAGGGTAGATCAATCAGGGAGTCGACCAGCCCTTTGCCAGGGAAACGGTAACGAACAAGAACCCAGGCGAAGATCAGACCAAAAAACACATTGATGCTGGCGGCGACCAGTGACAGGCCGAAACTCAGCTTGTACGAGGCTACGACCCGGGGATTGGTAACCACCGACCAGAAAGTTTCCCAGCCCAGCGTCGTGGTCTTGAAGAAAATGGCGGAAAGCGGGATCAGGATGATCAGCCCCAGATAGAACAACGTATAGCCCATCGATAGCGAAAAGCCTGGCAGGACGTTGTTTCGCCCAGAAGGTTTCTTGCCAAAAAACAAAGCAGCAAACATAAGTCTCCCTTATTGCAACCCAACTCTCAAAAGGCCAGTTTATATGATGGCGCTTATAAAACTAACTACTGTATTTTCACTAGCTAATTCATATTCGGAATATAGAAAAGTAAAGTGGGCGAGGCATTAGCCTCGCCCACCCTTATTGCGCAGGTTATTTCAACGCAGGTACAACAAATCCTTACTTGGTAGCCGGCTGGTAAATCTGGTCAAACACGCCGCCATCAGAGAAGTGCACCTTCTGGGCATTGCGCCAACCACCGAAGGCGCCGTCGATGGTAATCAGATTGACCTTGGCGAACTGTTTGGCATACTTGGCAGCCACTTTGGCGTCACGCGGACGGTAGTAATGCTTGGCAGCTAACTCCTGGCCTTCGGGGGTATAGAGATATTCCAGGTAGGCCTGCGCCACCTTGCGCGTGCCACGCTTGTCCACCACTTTATCGATTACGGCTACCGGAGGTTCGGCGAGAATCGACAACGACGGCGTAATGATTTCGAACTTGTCCGGGCCCAGTTCCTTGACAGCCAGATAGGCTTCATTTTCCCAGGAAATCAGCACATCACCGATGCCGCGTTCTACGAAGGTCGTGGTCGAACCCCGTGCGCCGGAATCAAGAACTTTTACGTTGTGGAAAATCTTGCTGACGAATTCCTTGGCCGTGGCTTCAGTGGCACCGGGTTGCTTGAGGTTGTATCCCCAAGCCGCCAGATAATTCCAGCGTGCGCCACCGGAAGTCTTCGGATTGGGCGTGATCACCTCGACGCCAGGTTTGGCCAGATCATTCCAGTCCTTGATGCCCTTCGGATTACCCTTGCGCACCAGCAGGACGATGGTCGAGGTGTAGGGTGAAGCGTTCTGTGGCAACTTCTTTTGCCAGTCCGCAGCGAGCGCTCCTTTGTCAGCAATGGCATCGATATCATAGGCCAGTGCAAGTGTCACCACGTCAGCTTCCAAACCGTCAATCACAGCGCGCGCCTGCTTGCCGGAACCACCGTGTGAAGCGTTCACCGTAACGGTGTCACCGGTCTTGCTTTTCCAGTGTTTGGCAAACGCTGCATTGAAGTCCTGGTACAACTCGCGAGTCGGGTCATAGGAAACATTGAGCAAGGATATATCAGCCGCCGCCGCGACCCCGGAAAATAACGCCGAAGCAAGCAGGACGGCAATCAAGGACTTGTGTTTCATTGTGACTCCAATGGTTTTGGTTCAGGAGATTGATAGTCTATGAAATGCGATGTTGATTGAAAACGAATTTTTCGTTATTAGCTTATAGCTTACAAGGCTTGATGTTTGCCTACTGCATGGCGTGAATTCACGGTGCATGAATGACGACGTTTGGTTATGTGACCGTCCCTTCAGGCTGCCAGGGTTTCGTCCTGGACTTGGTAGCCTCCAGGTGTCGTTTGTGACGCCTTTACTTTCGACAGGGCCTTGGTTATTGGCTAACGAATATTTTCCGGATTTATAATCGACTCTATCGATATTCAGGACTCATAACCATGACTGCCTTGCCATCACTCAAACAGCTTCATTACCTTGTTGCCCTTTCCGAACAACTCAATTTCACGCGTGCGGCAGAATCCTGTTTTGTCACTCAATCGAGTTTGAGCGCCGGCTTGAAGGAGTTGGAGGAGGTGCTGGGCGCGCGCTTGGTGGAGCGGGACAGGCAGAAGGTGCTGATGACACCGCTCGGACTGGAAATCACTAAACGGGCACGAACGATACTGGCGGCAACGCAGGATCTGGTGGAAATCGTCGCCGGGGCGGCAGCGCCGATGACCGGACTGCTTCGCCTCGGCGTCATCCCGACCATTGCGCCTTTCCTGCTGCCCGGATTACTGCACCATCTTCAGGAGCACTACCCGGCGCTGCGTCTGGTTCTGCGCGAGGATCTGACGGCCAATCTGCTTTCGCGACTGGATGACGGTCAGCTCGATTTTGCGCTGATCGCCTTGCCCTACGACACGGATAACTTCCTGACCGAGCCACTGTTCGACGACAACCTGTGGGTTGTCGGACTGAAAGGCGATCCGGACGTCAAGGCGGAAACGGTCAATGTCACCCCGTCGTTAGCCGACCGACTGTTGCTCCTCGAAGAAGGACATTGCTTGCGCGAACATTCGCTGTATGCCTGCGGGTCGCCGACTCGCCGCTCTGCCGAGGGGGTGGAGGCCACCAGTCTCTTGACCCTGGTAATGATGATCGAGTCCGGATTCGGCATTGGGCTGGTTCCGGAAATGGCGATAAATAAAGGCTTGACGCAAAGCCCCAGACTGATCGCGCGCTCAATGACCAAGCCCAGTCCGAAACGCACGATCGCCCTCGTGGCAAGGCGATCCACATCACGGCTGGCAGACTTGAAGGCACTGGCGGAAGTCATTCGACAAGTCGCCTAGTTGAATACCGTCCATTGATCTTTGGCCTGCCCTGGAAGCCGCATGCTTACTTGCTTCCACAAGCCATACCTTCGGAAGGCGCATGGCCACTCAATCACAGAGCCTTTACTTCCGGGATGCCCATGAATAGTGGCTTGCAGAGGACCATTTCCAGCAGATCTAAAATAGTGAGAATTTAGATTTGTTCTTCGGCGGCTTGGCGAATTTGACCTTCGCTTTGCCTTCAACGATTTCACCGATCACGGTGGCGTGTTCGAAGCCCTGCTGCAGGAAGACCGAGAGCACCTCGGTGACGACTTCCGGGGCACAGGCAATGAGCAGGCCACCGCTGGTTTGCGGATCGGTGAGCAAGGCGCGTTCGATGTCGCCGAAACGTTTGGGATCAAGCTCAACAAATTCGCCATAACCAGTCCAGTTGCGGGCAGAAGCTCCGGTAACGCAACCACGTGCGGCGTAATCAAGGGCGTTGGGCAGGATGGGCAGTGCGGCATAGTCAAGCACGGCCGTCACGCTGGAAGCCTTGCAGATCTCAACCAGATGACCGAGCAGACCGAAACCGGTTACATCGGTCATGGCATGCACGCCGGCGAGACATCCAAAGGTCGACCCCGGCGTATTGAGTTGCGTTGTCGAAGCAATCATCGCGTCGTAATCGTGCGACGCCAGCAGGCCCTTCTTGAAGGCGGCGCTATACAACCCGACCCCCAGACCCTTGCCGAGAATCAGCTTGTCGCCCGCTTGCGCACCGGTATTGCGCCGGATATTTCCAGGGTGCACCAGACCTATGGCCACCAGGCCGTAGATCGGCTCCACCGAATCAATGGTGTGGCCGCCGGCAATCGGGATGCCGGCTTTGGCACAGACCGACTCGCCGCCTTCAAGAATCAGCCGGATGGTATCCAGCGGCAGCGTATTCACCGGCATGCCGACAATCGCCAGGGCAAACAGCGGCGTGCCACCCATGGCGTAGATATCGGAGATGGCGTTGGTTGCAGCGATGCGGCCAAAGTCGAAGGGATCATCGACAATCGGCATGAAAAAATCGGTCGTCGCGACAATCGCCTGATTTTCATTGATCTGATAAACCGCCGCATCGTCGCTCGTTTCGATGCCCACCAGCAGTTGCGGTGGCACGAACCCCGGAACGGACTTGGCGAGTATTTTCTCCAGCACACCTGGGGCTATCTTGCAGCCGCAACCGCCACCGTGCGAAAGCGAGGTAAGTTTGATCGGTTCAACCGGCGTTACGGGAGGCGTGGTGCTAGTTTTTTTAGGCATGATTTCTGGCTTGTTGGAAAAAGAGGTAAAACATATCAGAGCACATCAAAACCGGCGTCCTCGATTGCACCCTTGAACTGCGGCACAGTGACTTTATCCGGATCATAGGCAATAGTAGCTTGCCCTGCTTCGAGAGAAACCTCCACTCGTTCGACACCCGGCAAGGCCTGCAAGATACCGGTGATATTTTTCACGCAACCCTGGCAGCTCATGCCGCCAATACCGACAACAATATTTTCCATTTCAAGACTCCAGAATCAGTCAGGTTTTGCTCGCGCGCCAGCGCTTGAGCAGCAGGGAATTGGAAACCACGGATACTGAGCTCATGGCCATGGCCGCACCGGCAAGCACCGGATTGAGCATTCCCAGCGCCGCCAACGGGATTCCCAACACATTGTAAATGAAGGCAAAGAACAGGTTCTGCCGGATTTTTCCGAGCGTCGCCTTTGACAGCAGGATGGCATCGGCGACCGCCTGCAGATCGCTGCGCACCAAAGTAACGTCGGCCACCTCGATGGCGGCATCGGAACCGGCACCCATGGCGAAACTGACGTCGGCAGCCGCCAGCGCCGGTGCATCGTTGATGCCGTCACCGACCATCGCCACGATTTGACCACCGACCTTGAGTGCAGCGAGCGCAGCAGCTTTGTCGCCGGGCAGAATGCCGGCACGAAAATCGTCGATCCCGGCTTCAGCCGCAATCGCCGCTGCGGTTGCCTGGTTGTCGCCGGTCAGCATCACCACGCGGATACCCATGGCCTTCAGCCGCGCCACGGCGGCGCGGGAAGTTTCGCGCAGCGGATCGGCAATGGCCAGCAAAGCCAGCGCCACATCGTTTTCAGCGAGCACTACCACGGTCTTGCCCGAACTTTGCAGCGCGCTGATCTGTGCGGTCGGTAGCTCGATGTCGGCAAACCAGTCGGGCGCACCGAGGCGCAGGAATCGTCCGTCAACACGGCCTGCAACGCCTTTACCGGGAATCGCCTGGAATTCGCTCAGCTTCGGCAACGTCGTTACGGTGGCTTGCGCGCGTTGCAGGATGGCGCGCGCCAGAGGATGCTCGGAGCCTTGTTCCAGTGCCGCCGCTAAACTCAGGGCCGAGTCGGAATCGAGCGCCAGCGGCAAGAGATCGGTGACGACCGGTTCGCCGCGCGTCAGCGTGCCGGTCTTGTCGACAACCAGCACACGGATTTTTTCGGCTCGTTCAAGCGCCTCGGCGTTCTTGACCAGAATCCCGGCCCGGGCGCCCTGCCCGGTTCCGACCATGATCGCCGTCGGTGTCGCCAACCCGAGCGCGCAAGGGCAGGCAATGACCAGCACGGCGACGGCATTGACCAGCGCATCGGAGAACATGCCACCAAAAAACCACCATCCGGTAAAGGTGAACAAGGCAATCACGCAAACGACCGGAACAAAGATCGCCGAGATGCGATCGGCCAAACGTTGAACCGGTGCTTTCGAACCCTGTGCCTCGGCGACCATGCGGATGATGCCAGCGAGCAAGGTGTGTTCACCAACACCAGTGGCACGACAGCGCAGCATTCCCTCGCTGTTGGCCGTAGCCGCAAACACGCGGTCTCCGGCATGCTTGGCCACCGGCATGCTCTCGCCGGTAAGCATCGCCTCATTGACGCTGGAAGAACCGTCCAGCACTTCGCCATCGACCGGCAGACTTTCGCCGGGACGCACGATGAAAATGTCGCCGGGAACCAGCAAGGCGGCATCGAGCTCGATCAGTTGTCCGTCCCGCTCGACACGAGCGGTTTTCGGTTGCAGGCGAACAAGCGCCTCGATGGCTGCCGTGGTTTTGGCCTTGGCTCGCGCTTCGAGCAGCTTGCCGAGCAAAACCAGAGTGATGACTGCCGCCGAGGCCTCGAAATACACCGGCAGGCCGTCAAGCCCGCCGAACGTAACGATCAGGCTGAAAAAATAGGCGGCGCTGGTGCCAAGCGCGACCAGCACGTCCATGTTGGCGCCGCCACCACGCAGCGCTTTCCAGCCGCCATCGTAGAAACGCCAGCCAATCCAGAACTGCACCGGCGTAGCCAGTATGAATTGAAGCCAGCGTGGCAGCAGATCCTGATGATGGTGAGCATCGCCGCCGGAAAACATGGTCACCATCTGCGCCAGCAACGGCAGCGTCAGCACGGCGGAAATCCAGAAGCGGCGCAGTTCGGCTTGATAAATAGCGAGCTTTCTCGCCTTCTCCTCGGCACGCGAACTGTCGTCGGCCAGCCGGGCCGTAAATCCGGCTTTACTGATCGCCGCCATCAGCGCGGCCGGATCGGCCACGCCCGGCAGGTAACGGATACGCGCCCGTTCGGCGGCCAGATTGACCACCGCGTCGACCCCCGGCAAACGGTTCAGCACCTTCTCGATACGCGCCGAACAGGCCGCGCAGGTCATGCCTTCGATGCCCAGTTCCAGGGTCTGTTGCGGAACGCTGAAACCGGCTTTCTCGATGCTGGCGACAATCTGCTGCGGCGTCGTTTCCAGTGAGTTAAGTTCAACCCGTGCCCGCTCGGTGGCCAGATTGACGCTGGCTTCGACACCGGGCAAACGATTCAGCACTTTCTCGATCCGCGCGGCACAAGCGGCGCAGGTCATGCCGCTGAGCGGAAGATCAAGACGGCGAGTGGTTTCAGAGGGTTCCGACATGGTTTGTATTAGACCTGAACAATCAGCCGTATTGCTTCATACAAGCCCCAAAGACCGAAGGAAATAACCAGCAGTCCAGCCACCGTCCGCAGCACCCGATTGGCCGCATAGGCCTTGAGGCGGACAGCCAGCAGGCCGGCGAGCAGCAGGTTGGGCAGCGTACCGGCACCAAAGGCCAGCATCATCCCGGCACCCTGCACGGCGGAGCCACTGGTCATAGCCGTTACCAATGCACTATAAACCAGCCCGCAGGGCAACCAGCCCCACAACAAACCGAGGGGAAAAGCCTGCGCCACACTGCGCGCCGGCAGAAAGCGGCGGCTCAGCGGTTGCAGGTGCCGCCACAGTTTCTGCCCCAGGCTTTCGGTGAAAGCCAAAGCCCGGGTAACGCCAATGAGATACAAACCCAGCGCCACCAGCATCAGATTAGCCAGCACGAAGAGAATGACGCGCACCGGCAACTGATCGGAGAGCACCAGACTCGCGCCACCCAGTGCGCCGGCAATGGCACCGGCCAGCGCATAACTGATGACGCGCCCGGCGTTATAAGCCAGATGTAGCGACGGACGCGAATCGGCTCCCATTGAAAGCGCGCCGACGATACCGCCGCACATTCCGATGCAATGCGTTCCACCGAGCAGACCGATCAGGAACAGGGCGAGATAGCTGGATTCAGGCATTGGGGAGCATGGGAAAACAGGAAGGAGAGAGTTTAACCTACTTGCCGCTTTCGCCTGAGGACACTCAACAAAACCAAAACAAGGCAGGCTGGAGACGCCCGTAAACAGGGCGTCTTGGCTAGACACATGGTTGAGAGGCAGGCAGGATGCGGTATTCCGGTGGACAGTGTTCAGGACAAGCAATACAGTGGCACTCGTCTTATGAATTTCGGGAACCTTGATTCTTGCCGGTTTCACTCTATAGAAACCTGGGGGCTGACAGCGACGCAGCAAATCGGAATACGACCGAATCGAAGACGGAATGATTTGCCTCAAATACGCACCATATTTTATGTTGGGCATTCAGATGACTCCCAAAAGTATTCGTTCGCATCTGGCTCCATACTCGATCTTCTCAAAGAGGAAGACTACCGTCGCCCATGCCTTCGCTTCAGCGCTAGCGCCTTCGGATGAGTACGATGAAGAGAAGCTTGAAGCCGCACTTAATGCGCTCGGGCAGAAAAATTTGAAACAACTTTCCTGCGTCTATTGTCAAAAACACGCTCAGAAAATAGGGGACACGGTAAATAGGGTAAATAGGGGACAGACCACGGTTTTCTAAGCCAAGGTTGAAATCATGAAACGTAGGGTTTACATTGAAACATCCGTCATCAGCTACCTGACAGCTCGCCCCAGCAAGAGCGTTATCGAAGCTGGCCATCAGCAGAGCACTTACCTTTTCTGGGATCGGCGAAACGAATTCGATCTGGTGGCGTCGGAACTTGTTGTCGCTGAATGCGGCGCTGGAGATGCCTCTGCGGCGAGAAAACGGCTTGACGCACTGTTGGCGATACCGCTGCTCGACATCAAATAGGGGACAGACCACGATTTCTTGTTTTTTTGTTTGCCATGCAAAATCGGGAAACAGCCCGGTAGGGTGCGCAAATTCTTTTCTTTGCGCACGCGGAATCCCCTCGTGCATCGACGTACTTGACCCGCCTGAAGGTGCGCAACGCTTCGCGTTTCACACCCTACAAAGAGCGGGAAATAGGGGAACCCACGGTTTTCTAAGCCAAGGTTGAAATCATGAAACGTAGGGTTTACATTGAAACATCCGTCATCAGCTACCTGACAGCTCGCCCCAGCAAGAGCGTTATCGAAGCTGGCCATCAGCAGAGCACTTACCTTTTCTGGGATCGGCGAAACGAATTCGATCTGGTGGCGTCGGAACTTGTTGTCGCTGAATGCGGCGCTGGAGATGCCTCTGCGGCGAGAAAACGGCTTGACGCACTGTTGGCGATACCGCTGCTCGACATGACGACCCGCAGTCTTGAACTGGCAAAGGGTCTGGTTGTCGCTGGAATCGTCCCGGCAAGTGCAAGTGAGGATGCCTTGCATATTTCGATTGCCACAGTTCATTTCGTTGATTACCTGCTGACGTGGAACTGTCGGCATATTGCCAACCCGGAAATTCAGGCCCGTATCGCAGAACATTTTCAGCGGCAGGGCTTGTTCCTGCCTTTCATTTGCACACCTGACGAGTTCTTGGGAGATGAAAATGACTGACAGCATCATTCACGAAGTACGTGCAATTCGCGAGCAGCACGCCGCCAGTTTTGGCTTCGATCTCGACCGTATTTTTGCCGACCTTCAGGCCCGCCAGATCAAGCATGCAGCCGAGGGGTGGACGATCATTCCCGCTCCAGACAGTCCGCCACCTGAGACTGACCTGGCATTGCAGCGGACTCGCTTCGCGCACCGCTGAATTCAAACGTTGGGCACCCCAAATCTAGAGCCCGAACACTCAGGGTTGTTGATTCAGCCCCATCCCTTATGGCAACCTATTACTTACTATTCGCCGCATCCGGAGGAAGTTATGCCTACGACCGTTGAAGAACTTGAAGCCAAAGCTCTTGGCTTGCCAACCGACCTGCGTGCTCGCCTTGTTGAAAAACTTATCGCAAGCCTCGATTCTGAGCCTGACGTCGAAAACGAATGGGCGATAGAGGTTGAGAGGCGCCACGCCGAAATCGAAAGTGGTGTTGTGTCGTTACTTCCTGGCACCGAAGCTCTGGCCCGATTGAGAGCGGATTTTCAATAAGGTATTCGCTTCACCCTGAGTCAGAGTGGGATATTGGGAAATAGGGGACAAACCACGGTTTCCTAAGCCAAGGTTGAATTCATGAAACGTAAGGTTTACATCGAAACATCCGTCATAAGCTACCTGACAGTTCGCCCCAACAAGAGCGTTATCGAAGCCGGCAATCAGCAGCGCAGCTAAAGGGGTCAGCATCACATTATTTTCCACAAGAAAAACAAACCAAAGCTGAACCCTTTAGTTGATCAAAGGCAACTGGTAGATGAGCCCGAATCTGCTATGAACTCGTTAGAATTTGCCATATTACAGGCCATACGTTTATATGGCTTTTACCGCACCACTGTGCTAATGTAAGTTCATGAATAAAGTCCGGTTCGAGTGGGACGAAAACAAGGATGCTGAAAACCAAGAAAAGCACGGCGTGGCTTTTTCTTTGGCGCAATTTGCATTCGCCGACCCGCACCGTGTAATCGCTGAAGATCTCGCGCACAGTGAAGACGAAACTCGTCATTTCTGTTTCGGCGAGGTCGAGGGCGGTATTCTCACCGTTCGTTTTACCTATCGTGGCGGTGTCATACGTATCTTTGGCGCTGGTTACTGGCGGAAAGGCAAGGCAATTTATGAGCGCGAAAATCAAATACACAGATGAGCCACTTGGCGACGTAAAGGTTGTCCGCGACTTCCTCCCCCCTCCTGAACAGTTGGCTTTCCGTGAAGAGGGCATAAAGGTAACGCTTGCGTTGAGCAAGAAGAGCGTTGAGTTCTTCAAGTCCGAGGCCGCGAAACATCACACTCAGTATCAGCGCATGATCCGCCGCCTTATTGATGCTTACGTGGAAAGCTACGATCTACCACCTCTAACTTCTCGCTCAACGCAGACCGCCCGCAAGCGGGCGGCCGGTTAGCTTGAACGGGCTAAAGGAGTCAGCATCACATTAATTTCCACAAGAAAAACAAACCAAAGCTGCCCCCTTTAGTTGATCAAAGGCAACTGCAAGATGAGCCCGAATCTGCTATTGGCGCTTAAGTCGGCGCTGACGGGTAAACCCTGACAAGAAGTGGCACGCCAGATTCAACGTGTTCCTTGCCCCGTTTATTGCCTCGCTCTAAATAACCTTCGAATAGCGAGTGCGCTGCTGGTCGGCGCGCAGGTACTTGTCGAAGACCATCGAGATGGCGCGCACCAGCATGCGGCCCGGTGGCAAAACCGTGATCCACTTGTCCTCGATGCGCAGCAGACCGGCCTGCACCATCTCGTGAAGACTCTCTAGCTCGGTCGCAAAATACTCATTGAAATCAATCAGGTGAGAAATTTCAATTGACTCCAGCGATAACTCGAAGTGGCACATCAGCGACTGAATGATCGAACGCCGCAGGATATCGTCGGCGTCCAGCTCGATGCCACGATAGACGGGCAGGATGCCGCTATCGAGGCGATCATAATATTCATCAAGCGTCTTGACGTTCTGGCTGTAGGTCGGCCCCACTTTGCTGATTGACGAGATGCCGAAGGACAGCATGTCGCAATCCGAGTGTGTGGAATACCCTTGGAAATTGCGGTGCAGACGACCTTGCCGCTGAGCAATGGCCAACTCGTCGTCGGGCTTGGCGAAGTGATCCATGCCAATAAAAACGTAACCTGCGTCGGTGAGCTTGCGAATAGCCAGCGAGAGAATCTGCAGGCGGCTGTCAGCCGTCGGCATGTCGGATTCAAGAATCCGCCGCTGCGGCTTGAAGAGGCTCGGCAGATGCGCGTAGTTGTAAATTGACAGACGATCCGGGCTGGCGGCAATCACCCGATCCAGCGTGCGGTTGAATCCAATTACCGTCTGTTTGGGCAGGCCGTAGATCAGATCGACGCTGATCGACTTGAAACCATTGGCGCGTGCGGCATCAATCACGGCAAAGGTCTCTTCCTCGCTCTGGACGCGGTTAACCGCCCGCTGAACGCTCTCGTCAAAGTCCTGAATACCAACGCTCATACGGTTGAAACCAAGTTCGCCGAGCAGTTCGACGGTGGCGCGATCCACCTTGCGCGGATCGACTTCGATCGAGTATTCGCCGCCCTCGACCAACCGGAAGTGCTTGCGTGTGGCCGCCATCAACTGGCGCATCTCGTCGTGCGAGAGGAAGGTCGGTGTCCCACCACCCCAGTGCAGTTGCGCTACTTCGTTATCATCACCCTCAAGATAACTGCTCTGCAGAGCCAGTTCCTTGGCCAGATATTTCAGGTATTTAGCCGAGCGCCCGTGATCCTTGGTAATGATCTTATTGCAGGCGCAGTAGTAGCAGATGGTGTTGCAAAACGGAATGTGGAAGTACAATGAAAGCTGTCGACGGACGGCACCAATATTGCGCTTACCCAGCCAGAGCTTGCAGGCATCAGAGTCGAAGGCTTCAACGAATCGATCTGCCGTTGGATAAGACGTGTAACGTGGGCCGTTGATATCGAAGCGACGGATGATTTCCGGATCAAAAACAAAGTTATCAGTAGAAGAGGTCATGTTATTTATGCATTTCAAGACATGCAGATTATCCGGTTTGTTCGAATCCTGCGTGTTGACGTGGATCAAAGGTACTAAAGTCGACTAAAGGATTCACATGCCCCCAATCAGTGCAAGTGACCGGGTTCACCTCGAGTTGATCAAGACAGCTTGCTCCAACTGCAACTTGAGGGAGTTGTGCCTGCCTCTCGGGCTGAAAAAAGAGGAACTGGCCAAGTTTGATGACTTGGTATCAACGCGCAAACGTATCATGCGCGGCGACCATTTATATCATACGGATCAATCGTTCGACTCAATCTATGCGGTGCGTAGCGGGTTCTTCAAGACCTGCGTACTCGATGAGGCCGGCCGTGAGCAGGTCACCGGACTGCACATGACAGGCGAACTGCTTGGTCTTGATGGCATCAGCACCGAGACACATAGCTGTAATGCAGTCGCCCTTGTAGACAGCGAGGTGTGCACCATTCCTTTCTCCCACCTTGAAGATCTTTCAAGGGAAATTCACACCCTTCAAAAGCATTTTCACAAGGTAATGAGCCGGGAAATCATCCGCGATCACGGCGTCATGCTTCTGCTCGGAACCATGCGTGCTGAAGAAAGGCTGGCCGCATTCCTGCTCAATCTTTCCCAACGCTTCACGGCTCGCGGCTACTCACCTGCCGAATTCAACCTGCGCATGACCCGCGTGGAAATTGGTAGTTACCTCGGCCTCAAACTGGAAACCGTCAGTCGTGCTTTTTCGCATTTCCAGGAAAGCGGACTGATCGAGGTGCAACACAAGCACATCAGGATTCTTGACATTCCAGGGCTGAAGAAGCTGATGGTGCATCAGCAACCACATAACGTCAGGAAATCATGCCGAAGGGGCTTTTTGTGAGCGCCGAATATTATTGAAAAAAACCTGAAGCGCTTGTTCTGTCGACTCATCCCATCTGATTGAATAATTCTATAATAATTTGGCGGTCTGTGATCGGATGGTCAAGTGCGGTGTGTGCCTTGATCCGGTGGATACGCGTCAACAAGCTTGCTATTGCCCTCAACAAGGAAGCCCGATGAAGTTCATCCATGCTGCCGATATCCATCTCGACAGCCCGTTATCGGGGCTCTCGGCCTACCAGGATGCGCCGACCGACCTGTTGCGGACAGCAACGCGCGATGCCTTCTCGAATCTGGTGGGCGAAGCCATCGACGAGGCCGTCGATTTCGTGATCATTGCCGGCGATCTCTATGACGGCAACTGGAAGGATTACAACACCGGCGTCTTCTTTTCGCGAGAGATGGGCCGACTGCATGCGGCCAGCATCCCCGTCTTCCTCATCTACGGAAACCACGATGCCGAAAGCGAGATGACCAGGAAACTGTCGCTGCCAGCGAACGTCACCGCCTTCGCTTCGAATCGGGCACATACCCTTCGCCTCGATCATCTCAAGGTCGCGCTGCATGGCCAGAGTTTCAAGCATGCGGCGACCACCGATAACCTGGCTGCCGACTATCCGCCGCGAGTAGATGGCTGGCTCAATATCGGCGTTCTGCACACCGCCCTCGAAGGTTACGCCGCGCATGCCAGTTACGCGCCCTGCTCGCTGGCCGAGTTACTGGCCAAGGGTTACGACTATTGGGCACTCGGTCACGTCCACGAGCACGCCGTGCTGCACACCGAGCCATGGATCGTCTTCCCCGGCAATCTGCAGGGTCGGCACATCCGCGAAACCGGTGCACGGGGCGCAATTCTGGTCACGGCAGACGAAGACCGCATCGTCTCGGTTGAACGCATCTGCACCGATGTCCTGCGCTGGCATCGCCTCGAGGTCGACGTGAGCGCGGCGGACGATCTCGCCACGGCCGTGAGATGTGTGAGCCGCAAGTTCTCGACGCTGCTCGAAACGGCTCAAGATGGTCGTCCGATGGCAGTCCGCGTGGTTCTCAATGGGCGAAGCACGGCGCATGGCGATCTGTTCGGAAACGAGGCACAGTTGCGCGCCGAGATATTGTCCCTTGCTGCGTCGCTGGCCGGCGACCGCGCCTGGATTGAAAAGGTTCGCGTGGAAACCACCCCGGTATTCGACGCCGCCGCCGTCCGCGCTCGTGCCGACGCAATCGCCGATCTTCAATCGCTGCTTGACCTCGCACCTGCCGACCCGGCACTGCTGGCCGCACTGACTGAGGAACTGCGCTACCTGGCCGACATCACTCCGCACGAACTGAGCGACGCGCTGCCACAACTCAAGGCGATCCGCAACGGCGAGGTCGGAGCAATCATCGAGTCCGTCGTGCCAGGCCTTATCGCCTATCTGATCAAGGCCGGCTGACATCATGCGCATCGATCGACTTGACCTGCCCCGCTACGGAAAATTCACCGATGCAAGCATCGATTTGCCGGTGGCCAAGCGTGATTTCCATCTCCTGGTCGGCGCTAACGAGGCTGGCAAGTCCACCATCCGCGACGCCATTCTCGATCTGCTGTTCGGCATCGAAGTACGTTCAACTTATGACTTTCTGCATCCGAAAGCCGAGCTGCGGCTCGGCGCGGCAATCTCCCACGCCGGCGACGTGCTCGATTTCCAGCGTGTAAAGAAGGCCCGCTCCTTGCTCGATGCCCAGGGGGCGGTCCTTGCCGACACCGCGCTGGCGAGCTTTCTCGGCAATGCCGACCGCAATTTTTTCGACCACATGTTCGGCCTCGACCACGACCGGCTGGTATCGGGCGGCAACGAGATACTCAAAGCGTCAAACGACGTCGGCCGAATACTCTTTCAGTCGGCCGCCGGAATCGGCAGCCTCGGCGCGGTGCGTGACGCTCTGGAGAACGAGGCCGACAAGCTGTGGGCTCGCCGGAAGTCCGGCGAACGTGCCTATTACGCCGCAGCCGCTGAACTGGCCGCCGCCGATAGCGCGCTTAAGCTGGCGGTGGTCAAAACCAAAGACTGGGCCGAAGCCCGGGGCAGCGTCGAGGCCATCGAGCGTGAATTGGCCGATCTGAAACAGGCATTTCATACCCTGGAAACCGAACGAACCCGCCTTGAACGTATCCGTCGCGTGGCACTTTCAGTGCATGCGTTCGCCGAGAGTTCGCAGGAACTGGCGGCACTTGGCGAAGTGCCGATTCTCCCCCAGGACGCCGCACAGTCCCTCGCTACGGCAGAAACAGGGATTGCCTCTGCAGCCTCGCAACAGAGGCTTGCCCGCGAGCTTGCCGATGAAGCGCGGGTGGCACTCGGGCAGCTCGCAGTCGATGAAGCCGCGTTGCACCATGCCGAGGCGATCATCTCTTTAGCGCAACGCGCACAGCAGACCCGTTTTCACGAGCGCGACATCGGCCGGCGTCAAATCGAAATCGAGGGGCACCAAAAAGGGCTTGCCGATGCGGCAAGACAACTGGGCTGGCCCGTTACCGATGACGCAACGATCGAAACCCGTCTGCCGCCCCTGCCAGCACGCAGCGCCATCGCTGCCCTGATCAAGCGCCATGGAGTCATTGAACAGACGCTGGCCGCCGCAACTGAAGTCGAGCATGCGAAGAAACACGAGATTGCCGGGATCACGATGCAACTTGACGGGCTGACCCGGTTCAACGCCGCGCCCGAATTGCATGCCGCGCTCGATGCGGCGCAAGGCTTGGGCGATTTCGAAGCGAATCGCGAACGCGAAGCCACCCGCACGACCAAGGCGCAGCGCCAACTGCGCTCGGCCGAGAGGAGGCTGGGCCAGTGGCGACTCGATCTATCTGCTCTGCGAACGTTGGTGTTGCCAGCGGCAGAATCTGTCCGGCAACAGCGTAATGATTTTGACCGGCTGGTTCTGGATCGCCGTGCTCTGGTCGCAAGGAAGGCAGAGCTCACGACCGAAATCGCCGCGCTGGAACTGGAAATCGAACAGTTCCGGCACTCCCGCCAGGCAGTTACACAGGATGATCTAGCGGCTGCCCGGAATGTACGCGATGGCGTATGGACGGCGATCAAGAGCGGTGCAACAACGATTGTCAACTGCTCTGCGGATTACGAAAACCATGTTCGCAACGCCGATGGCTTGTCCGACAAGCGCCACGACATGGCCCAGGAAGCCGCCGATCTGCAAGCCAGAATCGACACGCTGGCACGCCAGCGCCTGCAACTCGACACTACCGGCAAGCAACTTTCGACCATTGACGATGAAATCGCCGCTGTTGAGCGTGACTGGGCCGCCCAGGCAGTTGCTCTCGGATTCCCGGATATGCCGCTACTGGCCTATGAAGAATGGCGCCTGGCTCACGCCGAGGTAATCACCGCCATTGAAACAGCCGAACAGACACTCGCCGAGTCCGCGCATCTCAATGCCACAATTGAGGCCGCGAGAAGCAGGCTGCATGGTGCCCTGATCATTGCCGGTCGCCCCCCGGCCGAAGGCGCCGGACTGGATGTGCTGATCAAAACCGCCCGCACACTCATTGATG
Organism: Propionivibrio sp.; assembly: GCF_049316945.1. Lineage (GTDB taxonomy): Bacteria > Pseudomonadota > Gammaproteobacteria > Burkholderiales > Rhodocyclaceae > Propionivibrio. The sequence continues at coordinate 18,952 of NZ_JBMOJE010000027.1, forward strand.
GCGCGACGACGACCGAGGCTCGCCGGGAAGAACTGCACCGGCAACGCGACCATGCCGAAGCAGCGCTGGCCGGCCTCAGCGAGAAATCTTCAAATGCTCAGTTGGCACGAAACACATGGCAAGCGTCATGGACCGCACTGCTCACCAAAGCCGGCCTTGCGGCCGACGCCGAGGTCGGCGCCACCGAAGGGGCGCTGACGCTGTTCGAAGTGATCGATGACAAGCTGAAGACTATCCGCGAAATCCGCAAAACGCGCATAGAAACGATGCGCCAGGATCTCGAAGATTTCGAGCGAGAGGCGCTGGCTCTCGTCCAGGTCATGGCCCTTGAACTTCATGGCCGAGGCGCAGCCGATGTCGCGCTGGAACTGTCGAACCGACTGGCAAAGGCGCGCGATGACAAGAAGGAAGCCGAGCGCCTGACCAATGACTGCCGCCGCTTCGAGAAACAGGTGGCCGAAGGGCAGGAGCGCATCGACGCGGCCGAAGCCAGTATTGCTGCGCTGCTGAGCACATCTGGCTCCACGACGCGCGGGGAACTGCACGAAGCGATTGTGCGCTCCGATTCACACCGATCGCTGACAACAGCTGCCGAGGCGGCGCGGCGTGCGGCCGAAGCCGGCGGTGATGGACTCAGCCTGACTCAACTGAACACTGAAATCGAGAGCGCCGACATCCCGCAGATCGCCGTGCAGCTTGGCGAAATTACCAGAGAACTCGAATCCGCCCGCAATCATCAGGCCGAACTCGCAGCCAACCTGGCGACGGCCAAGGCAGCACTCGGCAAGATTGCTGGCAAGGACGACGCCGCTCGCGCCGAATCGGCCCGCCAGGACGCACTGGCCAGGATGGCCGACGCCGTCGAGCGCTACATCAAGGTGCATACCGCAGGCCGGTTGTTACGCTGGGCTATCGACCGCTACCGCGAAACCAGACAGGGTCCAATGCTGGCGCGGGCGAGTGAGATATTCTCCGGGCTCACTCGCGGCTCCTTCATCAAACTGGTCGTCGATTTCGAATGTGATCCGCCAACCCTCGATGGCATGCGCCCGGGCGGCAAGACAGTCGGCATCGCCGGCATGAGCGACGGTACGCGCGACCAGCTGTATTTGGCATTACGCCTGGCTGCCCTTGAGATGCACATTGGCCAAGCGCACGCGCTGCCCTTCATCGCCGACGACCTGTTCATCAACTACGACGACGACCGCGCCCGAGCCGGGATCGAAGCCTTGGCTAAACTGTCAGAAACGACTCAAGTGATTTTTCTGACGCACCACGAACATCTGGTGCCGACGGTGAGGGCCGTCTTTGGCGAAGCGGCAAACATCGTTGAATTGCACAGTCGGTAAGGTGGCCGCTCTCACTTGCCATGATTCTTGCCACAATCAGGATCTGTAATCCTAACAATTTCAGTCTATCCACGAAAATCACGAAAGACACGAACAAAAACAACAGCTTGATGTATTTTCTCTATTCACCCTTTGGGTGGCGATCTTCAGCTTATTATCTCCTTGATTTTTTTCGTGCTTTTGGTGTTTTTCGTGGACGAACTGCTTTTTCCAGGGTGATAACAACTCGGGATTACCAGCCGGAAGACAATACCTTTTCTGCCCAGAACAGGGCGGTGATGGTCTTGCCGTCAGTGATTTCGCCACTACGAATCGCATGCAAAGCATCATCCAGGCTCAGGTTCAACACATCAAGAAACTCACCATGATCAAGTTGCTGGCCTGATTCGAGTTGCAGTCCTCGTGCGAGGTAGATCTCGATACGCTCGTTGGAATAGCCGATGCAAGGATGCATCACCCCCAGATAGCGCCACTCGCTTGCACTGTGCCCCGTCTCCTCAAGCAATTCCCTGGTAGCGGTATTGAGGATGTCTTCACCTGGTTCGATCTTCCCGGCCGGCAACTCAAGAAAAGCCTTGCCTAGCGGATAACGAAACTGTCTTTCGAAAATCAATTCGCCACTATCAAGCAGAGGAATGATGACCACCGCACCCTGGTGCAGAACATACTCCCGCGTACTTTCGTGCCCATCAGGTAACTGAATACGGTCAAAGCGGACGTCAAGCAACTTTCCGCGATACACCTGCGTGCTATCGATCTGAGTCTCTTGCAGGTGTGCATGGTCGTGCGTTTGTTTGTTTTTCATCCTGGCCCCCAATGCAAACGCCCCGACCAGCGGGGCGTCCAATGCATCAAATTACTACCGTTTAGAACGAGATCGAACGCGACAATGAAACCGCGCACAGCCACATCAAGGTGTTAGGGAAAATGCCGATCAGCGCTACCGCCAAACCATTGGCCGACAAGAGAACCTTCACGTCGATCGGCATCTGGATGCGCGCCATGTTTGCCGGCGGATCGAAATACATGACCTTGACCACGCGCAGGTAGTAATAGGCACCGACCAGCGAGAAAAACACGGCGGCGATGGCCAGCCACAGATGCCCGGCGACCACGACGGCCTGCAAGACCGAGAACTTGGCAAAGAAACCGACAAAGAACGGCACACCGGCCATGGAGAACATCATCATCATCATCATGGCGGCAAACCACGGACTGCGCTTGTTCAGACCCGCGAAGTCACTGATTTCGTCCGATTCGAAGCCGGATCGGGAAAGCAGCAGAATCATTCCGAAAGTGCCGGCACTGGTCAGCACGTAGGTGATGACGTAGAACATCGACGAGCTGTAGGCATTGAGTGCGAAGCGTGCATCGCCACCCACGACACCGGTCACCAGGCCAAGCAGCATGAAGCCCATGTGCGATATGGCTGAATAGGCAAGCATGCGTTTGAGATTGGTTTGTGCGATGGCGGCAAAATTACCAACAGCCATGGATAGGACTGAAAGAATGATCAGCATCGTCTGCCAGTCTTGCGAGACAACGATCAGCCCGTTGACCAGCATGCGGATGACTATAGCAAAAGCAGCAAGCTTGGGCGCGCTGGCGATGAACAGCGTAACCGACGTCGGGGCACCATGATAGACATCAGGAATCCACATGTGGAAAGGCACGACGCCCAGCTTGAAGGCAATACCGGAAACCAGGAAAACGACACCGAAACCGAGGATTGTCTTGTCGGCCTGACCGTTGAACAGGCGCTCAGCGACCGCCGTGATCTCAAGAGTGCCAGTCGCGCCATAGATCATCGACATGCCGTAGAGCAACAAACCTGAAGCCAGCGCACCGAGAACAAAATACTTCATCGCGGCCTCGGTCGCGGGAATCGAATCGCGATTCAGCGCTACCATGGCGTAGAGCGACAACGACAGCAGTTCAATACCGATATAAACCGTCAGGAAATGATTCGCTGAAATCATCACCATCATGCCCAGCGTGGCAAACAAGGTCAGGGTGTAATACTCGCCCTTGGCCATCTGCGGACGATCCTGGATGTAACTACGCGAGTAGAACAGCACAACCATCACGGTAAGATAAAGCAGGAGCTTCAGCATGTCTCCCATCAAGTCGGAGACGTACATATTGCTGAAGGTATAGAGGATCTGACCGGTACTCATGAAAAACGTGGCAATTGCCGCTCCGACCAGCGTCAACTGAGTCAGCACGAAGGTCACCGTGCGCTTCTTGTCCTTGACGAATAGATCAACGATCAGGATCACGCAGGCCATCGCCAGCAAGAATATCTCCGCGCTGGCAAGGCGCAGATCGGGCAGTACAAATTGCATTTCGGCAAGCGTCATAGCGGATACCAATTATAGGATCTTGCTTACGGCGATGTGACGCAGCAACTCGTTGACCGAGCTGTGCATGACTTCAGTGAATGGTTGCGGGTAGATGCCCATGCCCAGCGCGCCAATGGCGAGCAGAGCCAGAATCAGGAACTCACGCGCATTGATATCGGTGAGCTCCGCCACATGGTGATTGGCTACTGCACCAAACACCACGCGCTTATACATCCACAGCGTGTAGGCGGCGCCAACAATCATCGTCGAGGCTGCGGCGAACGCCACCCAGAAGTTGAACTTGACGGCTGCCAGAATGACCATGAACTCGCCAACGAAGCCGGAAGTCCCCGGCAGACCGGCGTTAGCCATGGCGAACAGCATGAAGAAAGCAGCGAACTTGGGCATGGTATTGACCACGCCACCATAATCGACAATCTGTCGCGAATGCACACGGTCATACATGACCCCGATGCAATAGAACATGGCGCCGGCAATAAAACCGTGCGAGATCATCTGCACCAGGGCGCCTTCAAGACCAAGCGCGCTGAACATGAAGAAGCCGAGTGTCACAAAGCCCATGTGGGCAATCGACGAGTAGGCCACCAACTTTTTCATGTCTTCCTGAACCAGTGCAACCAGACCGATGTAGACAATGGCGATCAGCGACATGCCGACAATCAGGCCGGAAAGTTCATGCGACGCATCGGGTGCGATCGGCAGCGAAAAACGCAGAAAGCCGTAGGCACCAAGCTTCAGCGCAATGGCAGCCAGCACGATCGAACCACCGGTCGGTGCCTCTACGTGCGCATCCGGCAACCAGGTATGCACCGGCCACATCGGCACCTTGACGGCAAAGGCCACCAGGAAGGCAAAGAAGATCCAGATCTGTGGGACCAAGCCGATCGGCATCTGATGCCAATCAAGAATCGAGAAACTCCCGCCCGACTGAACAAACAGATAGATCAAGGAAATCAGGAAAAGCAGCGAACCCATCAGCGTAAAGAGGAAAAACTTGAATGCCGCATAAACGCGATTTGGCCCACCCCAGACACCGATGATCAGGTAGAGCGGTATCAGAGAAGCCTCGAAGAACACGTAGAACAACATTCCGTCGAGCGAGGCAAAGATGCCGTTCAACAGACCTGACATGATCAGGAACGCGGCGTTGTACTGGGCAATCTTGTTGTTTATGACTTGCCATCCGGCGAGCACAACAATGACCGTGATGAAACTGTTGAGCATCACGAACAGCATCGAGATTCCGTCAACGCCCAAGTTGTAGTTGATGTTGAAGCGTGGAATCCATGGCGACAGCTCGACGAACTGCATCGCCGGTGTAGTCATGTCAAAACCGGTATAGAGCGGAATCGTGACCAGCAACCCGGCAACCGCGCCAAGCAAGGCGAGCATTCGAGCCAGCGGGGCATTACGATCCGATCCGGTAGCCAGCACGACGAAGCCGGAAAGAATCGGGACCCAGATGGCGAGTGAGAGAAGCGGCATACCTGACATATCGTTCCTAGTCTTTATCCAGTTCAGGCGCGCAAGAGCCAGAAAGAAAGTAACGCGCAAACACCGAAGATCATCGTGAAGGCGTAGTGGTAAATGTGTCCCGACTGGAACAGGCGAGCCATCATCGAGATCAAGCCAACCAGACGTACAGAACCTCCGACGATAAGGCCATCGATCACAGCGACATCGCCGCCTTTCCAAAGCCCCCTGCCAAGCAGACGTGCGCCTCCGGCAAAAACCACCTCGTTGAACTTGTCAAAGTAGTACTTGTTTTCGAGCAAGGTGTAGATAGGTCCGCAAGCCGCCTTGATCGCTGTCGGAATGGCTGGAAGCTTCAGATAGAAGATCCACGACAAGGCGACACCGGCAAAGGCCAGCCAGAATACCGGCGTATTGACGGAGTGGAGGGCCATGGCCAAGGCACCATGGAAATGATGCGCCAATTCTTCCATAACCGGATGCGCTTCAGCATTGACGAAAATGGCGTTCTTGAAGTAATTGCCATACAACATCGGCTCGATAGTCATGTAGCCAATAATGACCGAGGGGATCGCCAGCAACACCAGCGGCAGGGTCACAACCCAGGGTGTCTCATGCGGCTTCTGGCCAGGCGCTAGCCCATGGTGCTCTTCATGAGTATCGTCAGTGTGGTGATCGTCATGGACGGTCTGGTCATCGTGCTTGGCATGGACCTCATGGGCAACTTCATGCGTCTTGCCAAAACGCTCCTCACCATGGAACACCAGAAAATACATACGGAACGAATAGAAGGCGGTAATGAATACGCCGGCCATGACCGAGAAGTAAGCAAAGCCGGACCCGGTAATGTGTGACAGGGCTACCGCTTCAATGATCGAGTCTTTCGAGTAGAAACCGGCAAAGAAGGGAGTTCCAATCAGAGCCAGCGAGCCAATCAGCGAAGTGAGCCAGGTAATCGGCATGTATTTGCGCAGGCCGCCCATGTTGCGGATGTCCTGGTCATGATGCATGCCGATAATCACCGAGCCGGCCCCGAGGAACAGCAACGCCTTGAAGAAAGCGTGGGTCATCAGGTGGAAGATGGCCACCGAATAGGCCGAAACCCCCAAAGCAACCGTCATGTAACCGAGTTGAGAAAGCGTCGAATAGGCCACCACACGCTTGATATCGTTCTGGATAACACCGAGAAAGCCCATGAACAATGCAGTGATTGATCCGATAATTATGACGAAAGAAAGCGCCGTATCAGAGAGTTCAAACAGCGGCGACATGCGCGCGACCATGAAAATACCGGCGGTAACCATGGTCGCTGCGTGGATCAGTGCAGAGATTGGCGTCGGACCTTCCATCGAATCCGGCAACCAGACATGCAATGGAACCTGTGCCGACTTGCCCATCGCACCGATGAACAGCAGGATGCAGGTGGCACTCATCAGTGAAACCGTGCCCCAGTCATAACCGGAAACCAGCGTGATTGTGGCATCGGCCAGCGCGGGAGCATTCTCGAACACCGTCTTGTAATCGAGCGATCCGAAGTGGGCCAGAACCAGACCGATACCGAGAATGAAACCGAAGTCACCAACACGGTTGACCAGAAATGCCTTCATGTTGGCAAGAATAGCGGTCGGGCGGGTGTACCAGAATCCGATCAGCAGGTAGGAGACCAGGCCCACTGCCTCCCAGCCAAAGAACAACTGCATGAAATTGTTGCTCATTACCAGCATCAGCATCGAGAAGGTGAACAAGGCGATGTAGCTGAAAAAGCGGTTGTAGCCTGGATCGTCCTGCATGTAGCCGATGGTATAAATGTGCACCATCAGCGAAACGAAGGTAACGACCAGCATCATCGTTACCGTAAGCTGGTCGATCAGGAAGCCAACTTCAAAAGTGTAGTCACCGGAGGCCAGCCATTGATATACCGACCCGTTGAAGGTGTTGCCGGCCATCACATCCTTGAAGATGATTACCGAAGCGATGAAGGCAATCGCCACGCCCGAAATGGCAGCGGTATGCGCTACCCAGCGCGGGATGACGCGGCAGAAAAGCCCGGCAATAGCCGCCCCGAAGAGCGGTGCCAAGGGAACCAGCAAGTAGAGATTTTGCATTTCCATGTTCAACCCTTCAGGCTGTCCAGATCATCCACGTGGATGGTCTTCAGGTTACGGAACAGCACGACGAGTATCGCCAGGCCAATCGCAGATTCTGCAGCGGCAACGGTCAAAATGAAGAAGACGAAAATCTGCCCGGCCAGATCCTGCATGTAATGCGAGAAGGCGATGAAATTCATGTTCACCGCGAGCAGCATCAACTCGATCGACATCAGGATGATGATCAGATTTTTCCGGTTAAGGAAAATGCCGACGATGCTGATGGCAAACAGAATCGCGCCTAATATCAAAAAATGGGACAGTGTAAGCAAGGTGCCTCCCTGGTTCCTTCTGCAAATGGTGGTGCCATGCACCACCACGTCGTATTCTTAAAACTCGAATTCAATTACTCAATGCACACCGCTGTCAGCCAGGCTTTTCGGAGGGCATTTTCAGCACGCGTACGCGATCTTTCGCCTTTACAAAAACTTGCTGCGACGGATCAACCGATTTGCTCTTCCGCTTGCCGCGCAGTGTAAGCGCCGATGCAGCAACAATAGCTACAAGGAGGATGACCGAAGCCAACTCAAACGGATAAACGTACTCGGTAAACAACAGGCGGGCTACCGCCTGGACATTGCTGTATCCAGCCGCCGCTTGCGGAACGTTGTTCTCGAACAGATCGAAATAGCTGCCCCCAAGAACCAGGCTCATTTCAGCAACCATCAGCAGCGCGACGATCGAACCCAGTGGCAGGTAACTCCAGAAACCTTCACGCAGTCGATCAATGTTGATATCGAGCATCATGACAACAAACAGGAAGAGAACCATCACCGCGCCAACATAGACGAGGACCAGTGCAATGGCGAGAAATTCTGCCTGCAACAACACCCACACACCGCTCGCACTGACAAAGGCAAGGATGAGATGGAGCGCGGCGTGAACCGGATTGCGCAAGGTCACGACACGCAAACTGGCGTAAACCAGTATCGTGGAAAGAAAATAAAAAACGAAGGTCTTGAATTCCATCGTATCAGCGCCTGTTAGCGGTATTTCGAGTCAAGTTCACGGTCTTCGGCGATCTGTGATTCATACTGATCGCCGTTGGCCAGCAACATTGGCTTGGTGTAGTAAAGATCACCGCGCTTCTCGCCGTGATACTCGAAAATACGCGTCTCGACAATTGCATCAACCGGACAGGCTTCTTCACAAAAACCGCAGAAGATACACTTGGTCAAATCAATATCGTAACGTGTCGTGCGGCGCGAACCATCATCACGTTGCTCGGATTCGATAACAATGGCCATCGCCGGGCAAACAGCCTCACAGAGTTTGCAGCCAATACACCGTTCCTCACCGTTCGGATAACGGCGCAAGGCATGCAAACCACGAAAACGGAAGCTTTGTGGCGTCTTTTCTTCGGGATACTGGACGGTGATCTTGCGGGCAAACATATAGCGCCCGGTTACCGACATTCCCTTGAACAACTCCTTGAGCAGGAGACTGTTAAAAATATCTTTCATTGTTCCCATGATTAGCCTTTCACTTCCAGATGTTCCAAGGCGACATCATCCAGCAAGCGACAAACACCAACCAGATGAGACACACAGGTATGAACACTTTCCAGCCAAGACGCATGATCTGGTCGTAGCGATAACGCGGGAAGGTGGCGCGGATCCACAGGAAGAAGAACAATATCGCTGATATTTTCGCGAACAACCAGAAAATGCTGTCCGGCAAGAACCAGACCGGCGACAACCAGCCACCAAGGAATAGCAGTGATGTCAAGGTCGCACACAAGATCATGGCGGAGTATTCGGCAAGAGAGAATACCGCGAAGGCCATCCCTGAATACTCGACATGGAAGCCGACAATCTCGGATTCGCCTTCGGCCATGTCAAAAGGTGCGCGGTTGGTTTCGGCAACGATGGAAACCAGATAGACCACGAACATCGGCAACAGCGGCAACCAGTTCCATGACAAAAATCCCAACCCCATCTCGGCAAACCTGCCCTGCCCCTGGCCTCTGACAATATCGCCCAGATTAAGACTGTTCGAGACCATCAACACGACTACCAAAGCAAGACCCATTGCAATTTCATAGGAAATCAACTGCGCGGCAGAGCGCATGCCGCCCAGAAATGCATATTTGGAGTTGGAAGCCCAGCCTGCAAGGATGATGCCGTAAACACCGATTGAGGTAACTGCCATTATGTAGAGCAGGCTGGCGTTGACATTGGCCAGCACCATCGTGTCGTTGAATGGGATGACTGCCCAAGCAATCAGCGCGGGAGCAAAGGCAAAGGCAGGGGCCAGCAGGAATACAGATTTATCCGCTCCAGACGGAATGACAATCTCTTTGAACAGCAGTTTGAGGCCGTCCGCAATCGGCTGAATCAGGCCCCACGGACCAACGCGATTCGGGCCAATCCGCACTTGCATCCAGCCAATGACTTTTCGTTCCCAGAAAGTCAGGTAGGCAACAATGAGCAGCAGTGGCGCAATGATGAGCATCACTTTGACCACAGTCCACACCACGGTCAGAATGTCCTGCCACGCCGAACCAAAGGTGTCCTGCCCAAATTGCATCAGAATATTAAGATACGGGATCAAAAAGCCCGGCAACAGTTGCTGCAGCGCATCCACCATCATGCACGCTCCACGTTAATCGTACCGAACATGTCACCGAGAGCGGCAGTCGCAGCGTGGGCTGCCGCAACCCGAACACAACCCGCCGGCACGCTCTCATCTACCCTGGCCGTCAATAATGCTTCACCCGCTCCCTGTTTGACACGCACTTGGGAACCGTCTGCGATACCCGCCAACGCCAGCGTTGAAGCATTCATGCGCGCGGTCGGTGTCGCTGCATCGTGGGTCTGCTGCAAGGCTGCGGCGCGACGCACCAGTAGATCGGCAGAGTAAATCGGCACATCTGCGATTCGCTGCAGGCTGCTATCGGCAACGCCGAAGGAAAATGACTGACCGCTGATGCCATTATCAAGGCCTTCAACAAAGCAGGTGTCCGGCTGAACGATCTCGTCACGTACCTGCTCGCTCGATTCGTAATCAAAGCCAGGAATCGCCAGCATATTACCCAGAACACGTAGCACCTTCCAACTTGGGCGTGCATCGCCAAGCGGTCGACAGACGCCATTAAAACTCTGGATACGACCTTCTGTATTCACAAAGGAACCAGAGGTCTCGGTAAAAGGCGCAACTGGCAACAAAACATCTGCGTAATCAAGGGCTGCCTCGTGCTTGAACGGCGTCAGCATGACAACCAGTGCCGCCTGCTTGAGTGCAGAAACTGCCTGTTGCGGGTTATAGCAGTCAAGCTCTGGCTCGACACCAAGCAGGACATAGGCCTTGCGCGGTTGTCCGAACATTTCGTACGCGTTGAGAGCCGTCGGCAAAGCCTTGGCAACATAGCCACCGACGCTGTTTGCCGCTTCTCCGATGAAGCCGAAGCTGGCACCTGTAAGCCTGGCGAGTTCAGCAGCCAAAGCATGAAGCTGCGTAGCTTGAGCATTTTGCTCGGCAACATTGCCGAGGAAGATAGCGCGCTTCTCACCAGCCAGTAGACTTTGGGCAATCGCCTGGCTCGTTGCGCAGGGTTCGACTGATTCCAGACCTGCGGGAAGCTCGACGTTCTTGATCTGAGCCGCAGCTTTTACAATACCAGCCAGTGCAACAGTCAGATCAGCCGGAGAAACCGTAACTCGTGCGTGCAGTCTGATCAGCGGATCGTCACCGGTTACAGAGATCAGGCTGACCTCGCCCGACTTCTTGGCAAGCTGACGCAGCCGTTGGGTAAACAGCGGATGATCCTTGCGCAGGAAACTGCCAACCACCAGGACCGCGTCAAGATCCTTGATTTCCGAAAGCTTGAGACCAAGCCACGGCGTACCCGCCAGTTTGCCATCGGACGAAAAATCACGGCGGCGTGGACGAAAATCAACGCTGCCTGAACCCAGGCCACGGGTCAGTTTCTGGAGCAGATAGAGTTCTTCAAGCGTTGCGTGCGGCGAGCCCAGCGCAGCGATGGCCTCACCACCATGCGTCTTGGCAATATCCTTGAGTGCGTGCGAGACATAGTCCAACGCGACATTCCATTCGACTTCACGCAAGGCACCGTCGACACGGATCATCGGTTTCTGCAAACGCTCGCTGGAATTCAGCGCTTCATAGGAGAAACGATCCTTGTCCGATATCCAGCACTCGTTTACATCTTCATTCTCGCGTGGCAGAACGCGCATGACGCGGTTGTTCTTGACCTGAACCGTCAGATTCGAGCCAATGCTGTCGTGCGGGCTAACCGACTTGCGACGCGAAAGCTCCCAACTGCGTGCGGAGTAACGGAACGGTTTCGAAGTCAGTGCACCAACCGGGCAAAGGTCAATCATGTTGCCAGACAGTTCGGAATCAACCGTTCGGCCAACGAAGGTCTGAATCTCTGAATGCATATTGCGGTTGGCCATGCCAAGTTCCATCACGCCGGCGATTTCCTGACCAAAACGGACGCAACGTGTGCAATGGATGCAACGCGACATTTCCTGCATTGAAACCAGCGGACCAATATCCTTGTGAAAAACGACGCGCTTTGCTTCCTGGTAGCGTGAAGCACTGCCACCGTAGCCCACCGCCAGATCCTGCAACTGACACTCACCGCCCTGGTCGCAGATCGGGCAGTCAAGCGGGTGGTTGATCAGGAGAAATTCCATCACACCCTTCTGGGCAGTGATGGCAAGTTCCGAGTGGGTGAAAACTTTCATGCCGCTGGTGACTGGCGTCGCGCAAGCGGGTAATGGCTTTGGTGCCTTTTCGACCTGCACCAGGCACATCCGGCAGTTGGCGGAGATCGAAAGTTTCTTGTGGTAACAAAAATGAGGAATATAAGCGCCAACAAGCTGGGCAGCATCCATGATGGTGCTACCCGCTGGCACCTGCGCCTGTTTGCCGTCGATTTCAATATCTAGCATATGGCTACCTTAGACCGTTGCCTTGAAGAAGCCACTGCCCGCGCGCTGAACATCGGGCGGAACCAGACACTTCTTATGTTCAATGTGGTACGCAAACTCGTCACGGAAATGCTTGACGAAGCTCTGCACTGGCATCGATGCGGCATCGCCAAGCGCGCAAATGGTGCGGCCCATGATGTTGGTGGTGACACTGCTGAGCAGATCCAGATCATCCGGACGTCCCTGCCCGTTCTCGATGCGATGGACAATCTTGTACAGCCAGTTGGTACCTTCGCGACATGGCGTGCATTGCCCGCAGGACTCTTCGTAGTAGAAGAAGGAAAGCCGCTCTAGCGCCTTCACCATGCAGGTCGACTCATCCATGACGATGACTGCACCAGAACCGAGCATCGATCCGGCCTTGCTGATGGAATCATAGTCCAGCGTGCAGTCCATGATGATGTCGCCAGGCAGCACCGGTGAAGACGAACCGCCGGGGATGCAGCCCTTGAGCTTGCGACCGCCGCGCATGCCGCCGGCCATTTCAAGCAATGTCGAAAATGGCGTACCCAGCGGAATTTCATAGTTACCCGGCTTGTTAACATGACCGGAAATCGAGAACAGCTTGGTGCCGCCGTTATTGGCCTTGCCGGCTTCAAGGTAGGCTTCGCCGCCCAGGTTCATGATGAACGGAATGGCGCTGAAGGTCTCGGTGTTGTTGATTGTTGTTGGCTTGCCATAAAGGCCGAAGCTGGCCGGAAATGGCGGTTTGAATCGTGGCTGTCCCTTTTTACCTTCAATCGATTCGAGGAGCGCGGTTTCTTCGCCGCAGATATAGGCGCCGTAACCGTGATGTGCAAAAAGATCGAAGTCGAAGTCGGAACCCAGGATGTTCTTGCCAAGCAGACCGGCCGCTCGCGCCTCATCCAAAGCTTCTTCAAAGCGTGTGTAGACTTCCCAGATTTCGCCGTGAATGTAGTTGTAGCCGCGTGAGGCACCCATGGCATAGGCGGCGATGGTCATGCCCTCGATGACCGAGTGCGGATTGAAAAGCAGGATGTCACGATCCTTGAAGGTACCAGGCTCGCCTTCGTCGGAATTGCAGACAACATATTTGTCGCCAGGAAATGAGCGTGGCATGAAACTCCACTTCAGCCCGGTCGGAAAGCCAGCACCGCCACGACCGCGCAGTACCGATTTTTTGACTTCGTTGATCACCACTTCCTGGGGTGTTTTCTCGGCGATAATTTTTTTCAGGGCCGCATAGCCGCCACGCTTGACGTAGTCTTCCAGCCGCCATGCGCTATCCCCGTTGAGGCCGATGGAGAGCATCGGATTGATTGCACCGAGGATCGCCATTATTCGAGCTCCGCCAGCAGTTTGTCGATTTGCTCAGGCAGCATGCAACTGCACATGCGACGGTTATTGACCAGCATCACCGGTGCATCGCCGCAAGCGCCCATGCACTCGCCCTCCTTGAGGGTGATCTTGCCATCGGGGGTCGTCTCATTGAAACCGACACCCAGTTTCTGCTTGAGGTACTCACCTGCATCAACACCGCCGGATAGCATGCACGGCAGGTTGGTACAGACTGTCAGCTTGTATCTCCCAACCGGCTTCAGGTCATACATATTGTAAAAGCTGGCTACCTCGTAGGCTGCCATCGGCGCCATGCCAAGATAGTTGGCGACAAACTCGATCGCCTCACTCGGCAACCAGCCCTGCTCTTCCTGGGCAATCGCCAGCGCCGCCATCACCGCCGACTGTTTCTGCTCAGCCGGATACTTGGCGATCTCTCGATCAATTCTCTTCAGGGATTCTGTAGTGAGCATCAGCGGTCAATCTCGCCAAAAACGATGTCTATTGTGCCGACCATTGTTACCACGTCGGCAATCATGTGGCCACGCGTCAGTTCATCCATTGCTGATAGATGGACGTAACCTGGCGAACGGATCTTCAGGCGGTAAGGCTTGTTCGCGCCATCCGAAATTGCGTAGATACCAAACTCACCTTTCGGGTGCTCAACAGCGGAGTAGAACTGGCCTTCAGGCACGTGAATTCCTTCGGTGCACAACTTGAAGTGGTGGATCAACTCCTCCATGTTCGACTTCATGTTTGCACGCGACGGTGGCGCTACCTTGTGGTTGTCGCTGATAACCGGACCAGGATTGACACGCAGCCAGTCGATACACTGCTTGATGATGCGATTCGACTGGCGCATTTCTTCGACACGAACCAGGTAACGGTCATAACAGTCACCGGTCACGCCAACCGGAATGTCGAAATCGATCCGGTCATAAACTTCGTAGGGCTGCTTCTTGCGCAGATCCCAGGCAATCCCGGAACCACGCAGCATCGGGCCGGTAAAGCCCAATTGCAGGGCGCGTTCAGGAGTAACGATGCCCACGTCAACAAGACGCTGTTTCCAGATACGGTTATCGGTGAGCAAGGTTTCGTACTCGTCGAGAAGCTTCGGAAACCGGCTGACAAAATCTTCAAGAAAATCCAGGAACGAGCCGCTGCGTACCTCATTGATCTTCCTGACTTCAGCCGCACTTTTCCACTTCGACTCGCGATATTGCGGCATGCGGTCAGGCAGATCACGATAGACACCACCCGGCCGATAGTAAGCGGCATGCATCCGGGCGCCCGATACGGCTTCATAGCAGTCAATCAGATCCTCACGCTCACGGAAAGCGTAAAGAACCATGGTCATCGCTCCGACATCAAGCCCGTGCGCACCAATCCACAACAAGTGGTTCAGAACTCGCGTTATTTCATCAAACATCACGCGGATGTACTGAGCGCGAATAGGCACTTCAATACCGACCATTTTTTCGATTGCCATGCAGTAGGCGTGCTCACTGCACATCATCGACATGTAATCAAGACGATCCATGTAGGGAACTGACTGCACCCAGGTCTTTGTTTCTGCGAGTTTTTCAGTCGCGCGATGCAGCAATCCGATGTGCGGATCGGCACGCATGACGACTTCACCGTCAAGTTCGAGCACCATGCGCAAAACACCGTGCGCGGCTGGATGCTGCGGCCCGAAGTTAAGGGTGTAGTTCTGGATATCAGGCATTATCAACGTCCCCGTAGCCCTGTTCCCGAACGATTCGCGGAGTGATCTCACGCGGCTCGATGGTCACAGGTTGGTAAATCACACGCCGTTGATCGGGGTCGTAGCGCATTTCGACATAACCGGAAATAGGAAAATCCTTGCGGAAGGGATGCCCAATGAAACCATAGTCGGTAAGAATCCTGCGCAGATCGGTATGCCCCGGGAATACAATGCCATACAGATCAAAGGCTTCTCGCTCGAACCAGTTAACAGAATTCCAGATCGAAACAATTGAGGGAATCGAGGGGAAATCATCTTCGAGCGCAAAACAACAAACGCGAACACGCCAGTTGTGCGTAATTGAAATCAGGTGATTGACAACAGCGAAACGCTTGCCGGCCCAATCACCATTACCATAGGTCGAGAAATCAACTCCGCAGAGATCCATCAATTGCTCGAAACGCAATTCTGGCTCATCACGAAGCATCGTCATCACATCGAGATAATCTGCCACATCGACATCGATGGTTATTTCGCCAAGGGCGACCTGCTGTGAACGGATTCGCTCTCCGAGGTGTTTTTGCAGGTTCTGGCTAAGCACTTCAAGCTTGGCGGACATGACGAGCTCTCGGTTGGTTTAACGGGCGATAGTGCTGGTACGGCGAATCTTGTTCTGCAACTGGATCAGGCCATAAATCAGGGCCTCTGCAGTTGGCGGACAACCGGGAACATAGATATCGACAGGAATGATGCGGTCACAGCCACGGACAACCGAATACGAGTAGTGATAGTAACCTCCCCCATTGGCGCAAGAACCCATGGAAATCACCCAGCGTGGCTCGGCCATCTGGTCATATACCTTGCGCATGGCCGGAGCCATTTTATTGGTCAGGGTGCCGGCAACGATGATGACGTCGGACTGTCGCGGACTGGGGCGAAAAACAATGCCGAAACGATCAAGATCGTAACGCGAGCAACCGGCATGAATCATCTCGATCGCACAGCAGGCCAGACCAAAAGTCATCGGCCACATTGAACCGGTGCGAACGTAGTTGATCAGCTTGTCAGCCGTCGTTGTAATAAAGCCTTCCTGGAGAATGCCATCAATACCCATTGTTCACTCCCAATCCAGCGCACCTTTGGCCCAGGCATAGATATAGCCAACGACCAATATGGCGACAAAAACCAGCATCTCGAAAAAACCGAACCACTTGACCGAATCGGTCAGGACAATCTCTTTGAAGATCGTCGCCCAAGGCACAAGAAAGGCTACTTCAAGATCAAACAGGATAAACAGGATGGCGATCAGGTAATAACGCACATCGAACTTCATGCGGGCATCTTCAAAGGCCTCGAACCCGCATTCGTAAGGCGAAAGCTTTTCGCTATCCGGGCGATGGGGAGCCACCACCAGACCGCTGATGACCGGAGCGATACCGAATACGATACCAATCAGGATGAAGACAAATACCGGGAAATAGTTTTCCAGCATAATCCGCCACGCTATCGCTAAGATTCAGATCAGAGCTATCCATTCCGGATAACTCCACTTGGTGCCGACGATGAGACTCGAACTCATACGACCTAAGTCACTACCCCCTCAAGATAGCGTGTCTACCAATTTCACCACGTCGGCACTTCTTGGTCAGACGGCGAGGTATTCAAAGGAGGAAAACACACCCTCGCCGCTTTCTTGCAGTCAATCTACTTCGGAATATCTTTTGTCTTCGAGCCAGAATTCGCAGGGCTTCCAGCCTTTTCAGAGCCAGCCGCAGCCGGTGCTGAAAGAGGTTGCGATGTTACCGCATCCTGCATGACACTGCCAGTCGTTTTTGGCTTATTGGAGGCTATGTAGGCCAATGAAAGGCTGGTCACAAAAAACACGGCGGCCAGAACAGCTGTCGTCCGGCTAAGGAAGTTGGCCGACCCCGTGGCACCAAACAGGCTGCCCGAGGCTCCGCTACCGAAAGCCGCGCCCATGTCAGCGCCCTTGCCGTGTTGAACCAGCACCAGACCGATGACACCGATCGCGGCCAGAATGTGAATCACCAAAACAGTTGGTAACAGATATTCCATGGTGCCTCTTTATTGAACCGCTGCACGACAAATGGCGAGGAAGTCAGCCGCAACCAAAGACGCGCCACCAATCAGGCCGCCATCGATATCAGGCATGCCAAACAACTCAACCGCATTGGACGGTTTGACACTGCCACCGTACAGAATTTGCAGGCCTTCAGCCACCTTGGCGTCAGCACGGGCAATCTGCGCACGAATGGCGGCATGTACTTCCTGTGCCTGTTCCGATGTCGCTGTACGACCGGTACCAATGGCCCAAACCGGTTCATAGGCAACCACTGCACCAGCGAAGGCGGCAACGCCAACGCGCTTCAGAACAGCATCAATTTGAGCCGAAACCACTTCGACGGTCTGCTCGGCTTCACGCTGGGCCAGTGTTTCACCGACGCAAAGAACCGGACACAAACCGGCGGCCAGTGCAGCGGCAAACTTCTCAGCCACCAGGGCATCCGACTCACCGTAGATTGCACGACGCTCTGAGTGGCCAACTAGGACATAGCGACAGGCGAAATCCTGCAGCATCGCAGCGCTGACTTCGCCAGTGAAGGCACCTTGTACCTGCTCGCTCATATTCTGAGCGCCCCAAGCCAGGGACGTTCCAGTCAAAACGGACTGAGCCTGTGCCAAATAGGGGAAAGGGACGCAAACCGCTGCCGTCATACCACGCAATTCAGCAACGCCATTAACGACATCCTGAAGCAACTGCAAGTTGGTCTTAAGCCCACCGTGCATCTTCCAATTACCTGCTACCAGCTTCTGACGCATAGCACCCTCCTCCAAAAAAGTCGAAATTATAGTCAAACAGAGCCCCTCCGGTCAATAAAAAGCCTGCGTGCGTTTTTCCGGGAGCATAAAGCAACGGCCGGAGAGAACCGGCCGTTACACGTAGTCACGCAAGGAATCCAGCCAGTTCTGACTACCCAAAACGACCGGTAATATAGTCCTCTGTCTCTTTTTTCTTGGGCTTGATGAACACCTGATCGGTCACACCAAACTCGACCATCTCACCGATATACATGTACGCGGTATAGTCCGATATGCGGGCGGCTTGCTGCATATTGTGCGTCACGATCAGAATCGTCACCTTTTCCTTCAACTCGGTGATGAGTTCCTCGATACTGGCTGTGGCGATCGGATCGAGTGCCGATGTCGGCTCGTCGAACAGCATCAATTCCGGATCAGTCGCCAAAGCCCTTGCGATGCACAGGCGTTGCTGCTGACCACCCGAAAGGTTGGCACCCAGTTCCTTGAGACGATCTTTGACCTCAACCCACAGGGCCGCGCTACGCAATGCAGCCTCGACCTTGTCATCGATCACTGAACGCGAACTTTCACCCCGAACCCGCAAACCGTAGGCTACGTTTTCGTAGATCGATTTCGGAAATGGATTGGGTTTCTGAAAGACCATGCTGATACGCATACGAACTTCGATCGGGTCGACTTTTGGCGAAAGCAGGTTAGTGCGATCCGGATGAAAATCGATGGCGCCCTCGTAGCGATTTCCCGGATACAGGTCGTGCATGCGGTTAAAGCAGCGAAGATAGGTCGATTTTCCGCACCCTGACGGCCCGATCAAAGACGTAACTTTTCTCTCATAGATCGGCATATTCACGTTCTTGAGCGCCTGGAAATTACCGTAATGAAAACTCAGGTTTCTGGCTTCTGCCTTGAGCGGTAAATGGGTATCGTGCATGCTGTTCTCAGTCATTAAATTCACCTTTGGATGCTTACCAATTGATATTCTTGCGCAATCGATAGCGCAACCAGATGGCCAGGCCGTTCATGGCCAATGTCATAAGAACAAGAATGAAACCGGCTGCTGCCGCGTTATTCAAGAAGGCCGCCTCTGGACGTGACGTCCAGTTGAACATCTGGATCGGCATCACCGTAAAAGGAGCAAACAGCCAGTCAAACAAACCTGCCGGCGGATCTCCCGTAAAAGGGGCCGTGGGCAGAAAGGCAATAAAGGTCAATGCACCCACGGTAATGATCGGTGCCGTTTCACCAATCGCCCGCGCCATACCAATAATCACACCGGTCAGAATACCGGCGCTGGAATAAGGCACGATATGGTCGCTGACCACCTGCCAGGTAGTTGCTCCACAGGCGTAGGCTCCCTCCCGGATAATCTGGGGAATGGAGCGGATCGCTTCCCGGGTGGCAACAATGACCACGGGCAAAATCAGTAGCGCCAGGGTTAGGCCGGCGGTAAGGATGCTTTGCCCGAGGCCGAAGGTGTACACAAACAGACCGAGCGCAAGCAAGCCATAAATGATCGACGGCACACCGGCCAGATTGCTGACGTTGATCTCGATGATGTCGGTGATCCAGTTCTTTGGCGCGTACTCTTCGAGATATACGCCAGCGGCTACCCCCAAGGGCACGGCAGCAAATCCGGTCACCAGCATCACCAAAACCGACCCTACCCAGGCCGAGAGTATCCCGGCATTTTCGGCACGCCGCGAGGGAAAAGAGGTCAGGAAATCAATACTGATTCGCCCCAGACCATTGATCGCCATATCGGCGAACAGTGCGGCGAAGGTCATCAGGGCGAGCATCAGCGCCAGGATGCCGAGCAAACCGAACATCAAGTCCCAGCGCTTGTGCGCAACAATCATCGAGCGCAGAGCCTGCAATTCCTGTTGATTCATATCAATACACCTCGCGATACTTCTTGCGCATGTAAAAGCCGATCAGATTGAATACCAGCGTCAGCAGCATCAACGACAGACCGGCAGCAAAGATCGTCTGATAGCCGATGCTGCCGTGCGGCAGATCACCGAGCGCCACCTGAACAATGAATGAAGTAATCGTTGCACCGGGCTCGGACGGATTGAATGTCAGATTGGGCTGCATACCGGCCGCCACCGCCAGAATCATCGTCTCGCCGACCGCACGCGAGATGCCGAGAATGTAAGCTGCGGCGATCCCCGAGGTGGCCGATGGCACCACAACCCGCAAGGCGGTCTGCAAACGCGTGGCGCCGGTGGCATAGGAGCCCTCGCGCAACGCCATGGGCACGGCGCGCATGGCATCCTCGGAGAGCGAAGCAACATAGGGAATGATCATCACCCCCATGACGAGCCCCGCGGAAAGCAGATTGAAACCGGGCAGGCCGGGAAATATTTCTTGTAGCAAAGGGGTCACGAACAGCAAGGCAAAGTAGCCATAAATGATCGTCGGAATTCCCCCGAGCAATTCAAGAAATGGCTTGGCAATTTCCCGAATGCTGAATGGTGCGAATTCGGAAAGATAAATGGCGATGATCGTGCCCAAAGGGATCGCCACCAGCAAGGCCACCATCGAACTCGTAATGGTGCCGGAAAGCAGAACCATGATGCCGTAGTGGGCATCATCAAAAAGCGGGGTCCACTGCGTATCGAACAGGAAATCAGTCAGCGGAACATGCTGGAAGAACACCCAGGATTCTCTGACCAGAATATAAACAATCGCCGTGGTTGTAAAAACCGAAAGAAACGCCGCGAGAAAGAGGATCGATTCGATCACCCGTTCCTTGACATGGCGTGTAAGGTCTTTTTTTAGTCGATCACTGGGTTCAGGCATAACGTCAAGTCTTCCAGCAGTTATTGCGTATGAATTCACCAACAAACCCTCAAGAATAGCCTGTAACTGGCATGAAGAGCCCCCGGCCTGGCCGGGGGATGCATTCAGGGAGTCTTGTTACTTGGCTTCCAGCTTCATCAATTCTTCAATGGTGATACCGACCTTGTTCTCGCCACCGAACTTGCTGCCCTTGGCACGTTTGGCAAAGTGCTCCAAGTTGTAGGTGTAAGCCTTGGCCGGTAGCGGAACGATCTTCACTTCCTTGGTCAGTTTCTCGCCGTGCTTCATGTAATACTCGACGAACTCCTTGACTTCAGGCTTGTCAGCCGACTTGGCATTGACATAAATGAAGATCGGGCGGGCCAGTGGCTGGTATGAGCCGTCGATAACCGTCTTGAGCGATGGGAGAACCGCCGGCTTGCCTTCCTTGTCGACGATCGGCACGGCCTTCAGCTTGTCCTTGTTTTCCTCGTAGTAGGAAAACCCGAAGAAGCCAAGCGCGCCGATGTCGCGCGACACGCCCTGAACCAGAACGTTGTCGTCTTCTGAGGCAGTGAAGTCGCCGCGACTGGACTTTGACTTGCCGTTGATGGCTTCAGTAAAGTAATCGAAGGTACCCGAGTCGGCGCCGGCGCCGAACAGTTTCAGGGGACGATCCGGCCAGGCCGGGTTGATCTGCTTCCAACTGGTAATCTTGCCCTGCGCGCCCGGCTCCCACATGGCCTTGAGCTCGGCGACGGTCAATGACTTGATCCAGTCATTTTTCGGATTGACGACCACGGTCAGCGCATCGTAAGCCACCGGAAGTTCGATATATTCGATACCTGCCGCCTTGCAAGCCTCAATTTCCTGCTTGAGGATCGGGCGCGAGGCGTCGGAAACGTCAGTCTCGCCACGGCAGAACTTCTTGAAACCTCCGCCGGTGCCGGAAATGCCCACCGTCACGCGAATGCTGTTCTTCTTGGACTTTTGAAAGTCCTCGGCTACCGCCTCGGTAATCGGATATACAGTGGAAGAGCCGTCAACCTTGACCAGCGCCTGCGCCTGAACAAGTCCGGAGGCAGAAACACCAGCCAGTGCCAGGGCCGCAACGGCAGCAAATTTCGAAATCTTCATGCAACATTCTCCTTGGTAGTCTGAATAATCAGGTACAACAAAACAAGTTTATCCGGTGAATGTTACAACTCTGTTACATCACGATAAAACGGCTTCACGCACAGCCGCCGCGAGTTTCTCTGCTGCCGCCCGTACTTTCTCCGCATCCTGGCCTTCGACCATGACGCGCAATAGCGGCTCGGTTCCCGAGGCGCGCAACAGCACCCGGCCCTCACCCACCAGTGCCAATTCAACCTCCTGAAGAACGGTGGCAATCAGCGGATTCTCTTTCCATGGAAAGCCCTTGACCAGCGGCACATTGATCAATAACTGCGGATACAGCACCAGCTTGTTTAGCAAGGAACTCAAATCGCCGCCCTCCTCGCGCAGTGCAGAAAGCACCTGCAAGGCCGACACGATGCCATCACCGGTGGTGTGTTTGTCGAGACAGAGGATGTGGCCCGAATTTTCCCCGCCGAACATCCAGCCCTTGTCGCGCAGCATTTCCATCACATAACGGTCGCCGACGGCGGCCCGTGCAAAAGGAATATCCAGCCCGGCCAAGGCGTGTTCAAAGGCCAGATTGGTCATCAGCGTTCCTGCCACCCCGGTCACCGACCCATGCCGCAGTCGGCTATGCACCACCGCCAGGAGCAGTTGATCGCCGTCATAAACCCTGCCTTCGGCATCGACCATCATCACGCGATCCGCATCGCCATCGAGCGCGATGCCGAGATCAGCCTGGTGTGCCAGCACCGCCTTGCTCAACGCGGCGGTAGCCGTCGCACCAACCTCCTTGTTGATATTCAGACCATTGGGCTCGGCGCCAATGGCTATCACCTCGGCACCCAACTCATGAAAGACGTGTGGCGCAATGTGGTAGGCCGCGCCATGCGCGCAATCGACGACGATTTTCAGTCCGCGCAGATCCAGATCGTTCGGAAAGGTGCTCTTGCAAAACTCGATGTAACGCCCGGCGGCATCATCGATGCGGCGTGCGCGTCCAAGTTCTGCCGACTGAACGCAGACTAGCGGCGCATCGATCCCGGCCTCGATTTTCGCTTCCAGCGCATCCTCCAGCTTGGTGCCATAAGCAGAAAAGAACTTGATTCCGTTATCGTAGAAGGGATTGTGCGAAGCCGAGATGACGATCCCGGCCGTCAAGCGCAGCGCTCGCGTCAGGTAGGCCACGGCGGGCGTCGGCATCGGCCCAACCAGGCAAACATCAACCCCTGCAGCAGCGAAACCGGCTTCCAGCGCAGCCTCCAGCATATAACCGGAGACTCGGGTGTCCTTGCCGATCAACACCGCCGGGCGTTCGCCGGCCTTGAGGTGACCACGGGCCAACTCGTCTTCGACCAGCACCTTGCCCGCCGAATAGCCGAGGCGCATTACAAAATCCGGCGTAATCGGAGACTGCCCCACCCGGCCACGAATACCATCGGTACCAAAATATTTTCTTGCCACTTGTTCTCTCCCAGCCGCCTTACCAGAATGGCAAGGCGATAAAAGGCTGCCATTGTACTGAAACCTTCAGCAGATAAAAATGTGCTTTGCGAAACTGCCGATTTCAGTTTCTGCAATCAAGCACCAGCACAATGATCAACCGCCCCTGTGCCTGCCATTGCGCACACAAGCCCTCCAGAGAGCCGCCAAGACTCGCTTGAGGGTTTGATGCCAGATCAACATGCCAAATCGCCCTGTCCGGATAAAGAACTTCGTGACAACTTATTGATTCAATTATATTTTTCGACATATTTAATTCCTTTATCCAGAGCCACCGGATAAAGGAATAACAGCACGTCTAACAAGCCTGAGTTAACGAACGACCAAACTGCTGAAAAGACTTCAACTTTCCCAACTGACCGAAGTTGGCTGGCACCTTCTCCGCAATACGTACTGCAGCCAGTTTGGGCTGGTACGCGCCTTGCGCGGGCTGCGGACCAAAAGGAACATTGTGTTTCTCAAACAGTTGTTCCAGTTTCTTCTTGGGGTTGGCTTCTGTATCCGCTTTTTTGTTGTCTTTGATGGTGACCGGGTGTGCAGGACGCGACAGCACGGCTGACAGTGCAGAACCATCAGCCAACAGCCAGGCCTCCAGTTCTTTGTGAATAGCCACCAAATACAAGCACGGGTGGGCATCCACACCTGCATTGGTCAAAGACACCTGCAGGTCTTGCCGGTCTTGCAATTCGCCATCTGGCTTTCCCCAGCGCGGCTCAATATCCCAAATGATCAGCACTCGACAATAGCCCGAGGCAAACAAGGTCTTCGCCACATCACCCGCATTGGCGAACAACTCAGGCTTAGTGCCTTGCGGAAAGGCCTTGACCGCAGCGCCGGGCACTATGCGCCTGGCAAAGTGTTCATACACCTGCGCGTCTTCCCCGGCCAAGCGGCCCTCGCACACAATGGCTACTTTCATTCGTCACCTCCCCAGCCACCCGCCGGGGCTTCACCGACAGTCGCGGCAGGCGCATCAGCAGGGGGTTCCGGCTCACGCTGCAAAGCATTCATGGTGTAAAGCCGCCCCGGCATGAAATTTTGGCGCCAGGCCTGCATCTCCGAGCGACTACCGGGCCAGGTAAATTCTGGCCCCTTATTACCACGCTCGCACAGCAGCACATCGTCCAGGTCCAGCATGTCCAACAAATAAGGCGAGTGTGTAGTGGCAATAATTTGCGAGCGACCACTATTGGCTGCTTCGCGCATCAAGTCCACCACCAGCCCCACAGTGCGGGGATCCAGGCCGTTTTCGATTTCTTCGACAAACACCACCGGAGGTGGATCGGGGTCCAACAGCGTAGCGATAAGTGGCAACGCGCGCAGCGAGCCGGAGGACATCAACCACCCCGGAATTTCGTACTTGCTCTCTAGCAACTGCACATAGCTGCGCCGGATGATGCCCGCGTCAAGCACCTTGGGCTCTACATCGGTAGCGTAGGGCAGCACATAGCGCAACGCGTTGGTGATTTGCTCAAAAGCAGACGGAGAGCGTTCGCGCAGGTCGATTAAATACTCGGCTACATTCGAACCATCACTCGCCAACCGGATTCGCTGCCCACTGCGATTGACGGATTGCAATTGACCAATGGCGTCAGGGTTGAGTCGCAAAAAAAGCGAGCTACGCAAACTGCGCGTTACCCGATCGAAGGCTCCCAAAAAGGGAAGTAGACTATTCGCGCTGCCAACACTCTTCAGCGCGGCCTCCATACTGGCCTGCAAATCGTTGGAGTACTCGATGCCTGAGCTTTGGTTGGCGCTCAGATCAACAGCACTGCGTTCAAAGCGGGTGGTACCTACCTGTCCACGCTCTTGCTGGATATAAAGAAAGTTTCCGTTATCTGCTGTGTTGACTGCTAGCGAAAGCTTTGCATTGGCCGTGTCAACTTTGAGGGTCAGCGACAGTTCCATAGGGCTGGCTTGCCTGGCAAGCGGTGCGTTGCCAGCTTTTTTTGCCTGGGCACTCTTATGCCAGATGTGCTCAAACCCCTGCCAATGCCTCATGGCGCCTTCCACCCCTTCGTCCAGAATGCGCACATAGGTTTCAACTGCTTCCAGCAAACTGGACTTGCCGCTACCGTTGTTGCCAATG
The DNA here is from genome assembly GCF_049316945.1 of Propionivibrio sp. Classification (GTDB taxonomy): domain Bacteria; phylum Pseudomonadota; class Gammaproteobacteria; order Burkholderiales; family Rhodocyclaceae; genus Propionivibrio. The sequence continues at coordinate 44,576 of NZ_JBMOJE010000027.1, forward strand.
ATCACGGTCAATGGCTTGAGGCGCACTGCTCCTGAAGTTCTTAGCGCCTTGAAGTTATTTACGGCAATGGACTTGATTTGCATGACGAAGATCCTGGCGAAGTCTTATTGAATCAGTTGGTTGGCAACACGGCGATAGGCGTTATGTGCATCCACCTTGACGGCATCAGCCACCAGCGGGAAGGTGGAAAGAATATGGGCGAACTCTTCTTCCGTAAGTCCATACAGATGCGCCACCAGGCCGTCGAGTTCGGCGCGCAGGCGGGCGCGCTCAGTGGGGTCGGTGGCACCTTCGTGGTGACTTTGCAAACCCACGGCTTTGGCGAGGTCGTCGAATTCGGGTGTGGTGCAGATGAGGCGGGCGGCGCGCTGGACAATAACCGCAAAGCTTGGGACCAATTTGTCCAAGCGCGGCATCGGGCACTGGTAGATGAAAAACATCGTCAGATTGGCCGAGACCTGCTGGCGCAGGTAGTAATCGAGCACAAAACTGTTCATGAACGCCAGCAGGAAGAGCTGTTCGGTAACGCTCTCCGGCTCAAATGCAACATTTAGTGAATGCCCGCTGAATACACATGGCGGCAAGATGGCGGCAATCATTGTGCGCTCATCAGTTGACCGCGCGATGGAACGATGAGCAAACCGATAGCGGTGGTAGGACAGCGCCTGTCCTTCGTCATCGCCGCGCCCGATCAATGATTGACGCCCACCGCACTCAGGCACCCAGTACTTGAAGGCCTGCCGAGCAAACTCGAACTGGTGAATCATTTTTCCTTCGACCAACGGCAAAGCGCCCGTCTCGGGCTGCGTTCTGAACAACGGCGCGTCGTCCGTCATGTGCAATTCGCGGTGTAGCTTGAGATTCCAGGCATCATTTACGTGTTCGCCGAGCAACGGAAACCGCAACAACTTTTGAGCAATAGTCACGTCCACAGCAGACTTGAATTCCATCACAGAATGACTGTCGGGGGACAAGCGCTTAATCAGTTCCACATCAAGCCAGAGCGCGCCCTCGGCAGGAAAGCGGGCTAGTTCCGCGACATCATGCCGCATGAAGGCGGCAGGAAAACGTAGCGTCCCGCCACCATTAGCTTCTTCCACAGTCTGCGGAGCCAGCAGGTCATCTGGGGGGGCGCTGGCGTTGAGTTCCCCAATCTGCTGCAAACGCGGTTTAGCCGATTTCTCAAAAGTCAGCACGATGAACTTGAAGCGACTGTCCACCCCTTCAAAGATCGTCTTCCGATTTTCGAAGCAGAACAAGCCTTCGATCTGCGTTTGCTCGAACAGCAAATCTCGTAAACCCTTGGCTCCCAAATCCGTATAGATGCCGCTGGGAATGACAATGCCACAATGGCCGCACGAACGTAGCAATGCAAAACAGCGCTCGGTAAACAACTTGTAAAGGTTCAGATCGGCTCCTACCTTGCGCCCGGCCACAATGGCGAACTGACTCTGGTACTCAGGAGCCGAACGGAAATATTGGTTCAGATACGGAAACCGACTCTCATAGGCCAGCCAGGCATCCCGCACCTCCACGTTCTGAAGCAGTTTGCCCCGCTCCTTCTCAAACTCCTTGATGCTCATCTTGTTCTTGGTGACCACGGCGGAGTATTCGGCGAAAAACTCTTTAGCCTGCGGCTTGAACACTTCCCACGGCGGGTTGGCCAGCACAATGTCAAAGCCACCACGCCGTTGCACGATGTCGTCGAACACGTAGCCCCAGTGGAAAGGGGTCTGGGCATCGATGTCCCGGCGTTCGATCTGGCGCTTTTTGGGCTTGCCCAGGTCTTTCTTTTTTGCGTCCCACTGGGCTTCTTCGTACTTGACGCCAAGCGCTTCGAACTGGTCGCGCAGCAGCTCGTTCATCACACTCGTGGCGTACTGCATTTCGCTGTCGATATCGTCGCGCAGTGATTGCAGATTGACCTGTTTTCCGAGCACTTCCGTTGCGTGGCGATAGGTATCGAGCTTGCGGTTTTTGTTGGCCAGGAGTTCGCGAAAAGGCGGCTTGAAGAGGTCGTCCTGTTTGCTGTTGAATTCGTGTTCGTCCACCCGCATCAAGCCCACCAGCGAATTGCCTGGCACGATATTGAAATCGATGTTGGGCAGCGGCTCCAGGTCCTCAACCTTGCGCACCGACGACACCATGGCCAGAAACAGGCGCAGCTTGGCGATCTCGCAAGCCTCTTCCATGA
>NZ_JBMOJE010000028.1:0-45819 GCF_049316945.1 Propionivibrio sp.
GGGAATTAATCGCTGTCTGGTCACTGGTGATTGTCGCCGTGTGGGTGGTGGCGATCGTTGCGCGAATGAATTGATATGGACATTACAGGGATTGGTGCGGTATCGGATTTGATTGGTACCGTCGTAAATAAAATCTGGCCGGACAAGACGGAAGCGGAAAAGCAGCAACTCGCCGCTGCGATGATGGTTGTTCAAGGTCAGATTGATATCAACAAGGTCGAAGCCGCATCGCCGAGCGCATTCACTTCCGGTTGGCGGCCATTCATCGGGTGGGTTTGCGGAATGGCCTGCGCTTGGAATTGGATAGGGCTGAAATTAGCGCTGTTCATTGCCGCTTATTACGGGCATCCGATGGATTTGTCTCCGGCTGACGTGTCGGAAATGATGCCGGTGCTGATGGGCATGCTGGGGCTTGGAACGCTCAGAACTTTTGAGCGCGTAAAGGGCGTCATTCCCCAGGGGTCGTAGGGAGCAACTCCGCAGCCTTGCGGATTCCTGCCGACAGATTACCGCCTCCATACTCGCGCAATGCATCTATGACGGAGACCGGCAAGGTAACGGACACAGGGCGAGTAACTTCAGCCGCAATAAGTGGACGACCAGCGCCAGGGCGAGTACCGCCGCGCTTAGTTCTATCGGTCACAGAGCAGACCACTTGGTTACATTCCGGTCGTCGTAATCAGCGCCGAAACATACTTTTACGCGATTGGCTATAGTTTCTGCATACCCGTCGATGATGATCCTGCCTCTGCCGATTGCGCGGCCAAATAGTTTGCGCTGATCGGCGGCAGGCATGCGCCCTGACCATGTCGAAAGAACTGATCCGGTATTAGCCATCAGAAACTCTGCTAGGTTTTTGGCGTATTCAAACTTGTTCATTTCGTTCTCCTTTGCGTTTGTTGATCTGATGAATAGATTATATACGATACAATCAAACAAGCAAGGATTATTTTAGAAATAGATGTGAGGGTGGGTATTGATGGACTGATATTCACTGGTGCTGGATAATCGTCTTGTATCCGGCGCAAGGGGTGAGCAAATATACCCAGTGGTAAAAAAATCGGGTATTAAAGCGGGTATCAAATTGCACAGATTATATTTGCATTCATTAAAATCAATAGGTTAAGTCAAGTATGCTTCTAATGATCGATAATTACGACTCCTTCACCTACAACATCGTGCAGTATTTCGGCGAGTTGGGGCAGGAGGTGAAGGTGTTCCGCAACGATGCCATTTCTTTGGCCGAGATTGCCCGGCTCAACCCGGAATACCTGGTGATTTCGCCCGGCCCCGGCACGCCGGTGCAGGCCGGGATTTCGCTGACGGCGATCCGCGAGTTTGCCGGCAAGATACCCTTGCTCGGCGTCTGTCTTGGCCATCAGTCCATTGGCGAAGCCTTCGGCGGGCGCATCGTGCATGCCAAGCGACTGATGCATGGCAAGGTATCGCCGGTGCATCACACCGATGTCGGCGTTTTTGGCGGGCTGCAAAATCCGGTGACCTGCACGCGCTACCACTCGCTGGCAATTGAACGTGAATCGCTGCCGGATTGTCTGGAGATTACCGCCTGGACGGAAGACGGTGAGATCATGGCCGTGCGTCACAAGACGCTGGCGGTCGAAGGGGTGCAGTTCCATCCCGAATCCATTCTTACCGAGCGCGGCCACGACATGCTGAAGAACTTCCTGGAGGAACACGCCAAATGAAGCCACAAGACGCCCTGACGCGGGTCATCGAACACCGCGAAATATTTCACGACGAAATGACCTCGCTGATGCGCCAGATCATGAGCGGCGAAGTTTCCCCCGTCATGATCGCCGCCATCATCATCGGCCTGCGCGTCAAGAAAGAGAGCATCGGCGAGATCGCCGCCGCCGCCCAGGTGATGCGCGAGCTATCCACCAAGGTGGCGGTGAAGGACGCCACGCACCTGGTCGACACCTGCGGTACCGGCGGTGACGGCGCGCACACCTTCAATATCTCGACGGCGGCGATGTTTGTTGCGGCGGCGGCGGGGGCGCGCATCGCCAAGCACGGCGGGCGTTCGGTCTCCTCGCAGTCGGGCAGCGCCGACGTGCTCGAAGCACTCGGCGTCAATATCAACCTGACGCCGGAGCAGGTCGGGCAGTGCATCGACGAAGTCGGTGTCGGCTTCATGTTTGCGCCCAATCATCACAGCGCCATGAAGTACGCCGCCCCGGTGCGGCGCGAACTTGGCGTGCGCACGATCTTCAACATCCTCGGCCCGCTGACCAACCCGGCCGCTGCCGCCAATCAGGTGCTCGGCGTCTTCCATCCCGACCTTGTCGGCATCCAGATTCGCGTCCTGCAACGCCTGGGCAGTTTGCGCGCGCTAACTGTCTTCGGTCGCGAAGGGCTCGATGAAATCTCGATTTCCGGCGAAACACTGGTCGGCGAACTGAAGGATGGCCGTATCGAGGAGTACACCATCCACCCCGAGCAATTCAACCTGGCTGTGCATGATCCAAAGGTGCTGCGCGTCGCCAATGTCGAAGAGTCGAAAGCCGTTCTTCTCGACACGCTGGCGAACAAACCCGGCGCCGCCCGCGACATCGTCGCCCTCAACGCCGGAGCCAGCATCTACGTCACCGGTCTGGCCGGGACGCTGGCCGAGGGCGTCGAGCAAGCCTTCTCAGAAATCGCCTCCGGTGCCGCACGCGCCAAGCTGGAAGAGTTTGCTGCGCTAAGCCGGAGTTTTTCGGCATAATCGGTTTGTTGGCAAAATGCCTGCGCAAGGAGTTTCAACATGGCTCAACCGAAAACCGAAAGTGGCTTTGACGCCGCCGCCTATCTTGCTTGGGAGGAGGCGCAACCCGAGCGTAACGAATACGTCGCTGGTGAAGTTTTCGCAAAGGGCGGAGTGCGCCAGTCGCATAACATTGCGGCCGGAAACTTCGCGTCGTTGCTGCGCCGCGAGCTTAAAGGCAGCCCGTGCCGGGTTTTCGTAGAGTCGGTAAAAACGCATGTCGAGGCCGCCGATTGCTTTTTCTATCCTGACGTCGTCGTAACTTGTGACGCCCGCGACCGCTTGACCCCGGCTTACGTGAGTTATCCGCTGCTGGTCGCTGAAGTGCTTTCCGATTCCACAGCGGCCTTTGACCGAGGCGCCAAGTTCGCCGCTTATCGCAAGTTGGAGAGTCTCCGCGATTACGTTCTGATCGATGTCGCGGCACAACGCATTGAGGTCTTTCGCCGTAATCCCGAGAATCATTGGGTGCTTTACGACTACGGATTCGGCGATTCACTTGAACTGGCTTCGCTTTCCCTGAATCTGAATGTTGCAGAAGTGTTGGAAGATACGCTGGAAGACGTTATTCCGCCGCTTGACCAGGACACCGATAAGCCATGAGCGACATCCTTGATAAAATCCTCGCTGTCAAACGCCAGGAAGTGAGCGCCGCCTCGGCCAGCAAATCGTTGGCCATTTTGCGCGCCGAAGCCGAAGCGCAGCCTGCTGCGCGTGGTTTCGTCGACGCCATTCGCAGCAAGATTGCCGTGGGCCAGCCGGCGGTAATCGCCGAGATCAAGAAAGCCAGTCCCTCCAAGGGCGTCATACGCGCCGACTTCCAGCCGGCCGAGATCGCCGCCGATTACGCCGCGCATGGTGCGGCCTGTCTATCTGTGCTCACCGACCGCCAGTTCTTCCAGGGCGCTCCCGAGTACCTGCAAGCCGCCCGTGCCGCATGTTTGCTGCCGGTGCTGCGCAAGGACTTTCTGGTCGATCCCTATCAAGTCTTTGAAGCCCGCGCCATGGGCGCCGACGCCATTCTGCTCATCGCCGCCGCGCTCGACCTGCCGACCATGCGCGAATTCGAAGCCATCGCCGCCAGTCTCGGCATGGGCGTACTCGTCGAGGTACACAATGGCGAGGAACTTGATCTCGCCCTGCAACTCGAAACCCCTCTGATCGGTGTCAACAACCGCAACCTGCGCACCTTCGAAGTCAGCCTGAAAACCACCGTCGAACTCCTGCCGCGCATTCCGGCCGGCCGCATCGTCGTCACTGAAAGCGGCATTCTGTCGGCTGGCGATGTCGAATTGATGCGCCGCAACCAGGTACACGCCTTTCTCGTCGGTGAAGCCTTCATGCGGGCTCCCAGCCCCGGGCAGGCGCTGGCCGGCTTGTTTGACCTGGCGAGGTAACGCTGCCTATGCTCTGGCGTTGATAACCGGCAAGGGCGCCAATAGGTCATTGCAGCCCGGCATGCTGCAAGATCCGCATGAACATTGCCCTGCATGGCACATGCTTTGAAGGTGCCCGTGTTTAATCCCTTGCCGGCCGGTTCAATTTGAAAGCCTCAGTTCTTCACGGCAAAGGTGAGATCAGGTTGATGCCGATGGTGGGAACGTCGAACTTCAGCAAGCCGCGTCATAGCCAGCGTCAACGACGGCCTGGAGAATGTCTTCAGGGCTGACAAAGCGGCCGTGCTCGACGCTGGCTTCGCCTGTTTCCAGCGACACCGCGATATGACCGATGCTCGGCAGGTCCTGAATCGCATTGGCCACGGCCCGCACGCATTCCTCATTTTTCATGCCGCTGATTTTGATGATGATGGTTTCCATGGAATGTCCTTGGTTGTCCGAAATACAGCCTGATTATCGACGCTCCCAGATGCTGACTTCAGAGAGTGTGTGCTGGAATTTCCGCCTGGTTTCGCGAATGACGAAGGGCACTGAGAGTGGCCCGCGTAGCAGGCGGAAGTGCTCGCCGAGCATGGCTTTCAGTCCGTCGAGGGTGGTGAAATTCTCGCCGTCCTTTTTGAATCCACCGATCCATGCTTCGCGTTTTGTGTGTTCCGGCAGCCAGGTGTACGGGGAGGCGATCAACAGCAGGCCACCGGGATTGAGACGTTCGTGCACCGATCCGAGGAATTTTTCCGGGTTGTACAGGCGGTCGATCAGGTTAGCCGCGAGGATCAGGTCGTAGCCGGAGAATAAGGGCTTGAGGTTACAGGCGTCGCCCTGGAAGAATTCGACTTTCCCGGTAACTTCGTCCAGCCCGAGCTCAGCGAGCGTGCGCTCCTTGTAGGCGACCAGTTCGCCCTCTTCGACGAGGGTATAGCGCAGACTGCCCTGTTCGGCCAAGCGGGTGCCCAGGCTGATGAAACGGGCCGAGAAATCGATGCCGGTGACCTGGTCGAAATGCTGGGCCAACTCAAAGCTGGCGCGGCCGGTGGCGCAGCCAAGATCCAGCGCCTTCCTGGCCGGCTTGTCGCCCATCGCTGCAATGGCCAGTTTCGCCAGCGCACGCGGAAAATTCGGCACAGCGAAATATTCGTCACCGTAGTGGAATTCGGCGTACTCGGATACCAGCCGGTCCGTTTCGTAGTGCGATCCCCGCATCGTGGCCGGCGCGTCAGCGACGACGTAGCGAAATCCGGCATGCTGGAAGAAATGGCGGCGGAAGGCATAACGTGACGCAGGCATCGCTTCATTGCCGCAGGATATCCACGATCCGCCCTTGAACAGGTTGTGGCGCTCGTCAAAGGTCGGGGTCGTGAAGTCGTCATAGATCGGATGGACCTCGAACCCCTCGAAAGGGTAAATGGCCGTCTCGGTCCATTGCCAGACATTGCCGATCACGTCGAACAGCGGGCCGTGGGCGAACTCGCTGACCGGGCACGAGGAGGCATAGTGATCAAGCTGGATGTTCGCTGGCGCGGGTGACAGCGCCGGGATTTCGTTGGCACCGGCGAATTTGCACAGTGCCTGCCATTCGTCCTCCGTCGGCAGGCGTACTGACTGGCCGCTGACGCGCGCCTTCCATTGGCAGAACGCCTTGGCCTCGTGGTAATTGGTTTCCACCGGCCAGTTCCACGGCATCGGCACTTCTTCCAGCATCAGGCGCAAGCGCCATTGCGCGCCGTCCTTGATCCAGAAGGTGGGATGTTCCGCCTGCGCGAATTTTTTCCAGCCGGCGCCTTCTTCCAGCCACAACGACTCGTCCGCATAGCCACCGGCCTCGACGAAGGCCAGGAATTCCTGATTGGAAACCAGATAGCGGCTGGCCTGGAAAGGCGCAGTCGCTGCCTGATGGCAGCCGAATTCGTTATCCCAGCCATAAACCGATTCGCCTCTGTTCCTGCCGACGCGCAAATTCGTTGCCGGAATCGCAACCAGTTCGTTTTGCGGTGCCGCCGAGGCGGCCCGGCAAGGCTCCCAGGCGGCGTGTGGCGCAACGTATTTCAGCTGGTGCTGGCGAATCAGTACGGACGAGGTTTCCAGATGGATGAGCTCGTGTTCGATGCCCATCAGGATAATCCACCACGGGTGATCCCAGGTGATCGGCAGGGACAGCGGTTGCCTGTGAATCAGTTGTTCAACCGTCGCACGCACTGACCGGCGATAGGCTCTCACCTCATCCACGCCGGGCCAGTCGTAGCGTGCTTCGCTGAGGTCATCCCAACTCATTTCATCGACGCCGATGGCGAACATCGATTCGAATTTCGGGTTGATGCGGCTATCGATCAAGCCGGCCAACAGCAGCTTGTTGATGAAAAATGTCGCGGTATGGCCAAAGTAGAAAATCAGCGGATGGCGTAAGGCGATGGGTTTTTTGAAATAGGCTTCGTCGCAACTCAAAACCTCGAACAATCGCTCGTAGCGATCAAACGTGGCGTGGAAATAAGCGAGTATTTCTGCGCGTTTTTGCTCGGCATCGGTGCCTGCCAGCAAGGGCGATCTCGGAAAAATTGGCTGTTGCATGAGGAATCAAGCTTTCAACAGAAGTTTGTGAATATCACGATGAACTATGCACTCTATTCGCCCAGTGCAGGATAAAACAGCAAAACGAAAGGACTGGAACATCCGCTGCTCTGCCAATAATGCATATGACGCCAATATCAGGGCGGCAGTTCCTTCGTCTGGTGGCCCCGTCGCAGGGGCCCGAAGAGCCGGAATCTATCATGCTAATAACACGAGAAATGCCGATTTGGTGATATTTGCCGTTCGGCCGGCTTTATACTCCCGACCATAACCCACTGGAGAAACAAATGGCCGCATCCCCCGAAACCGTCAGCATGGCGATGTTCTGTGACTTCGAGAACGTTGCGCTTGGCGTGCGCGATGCCAAGTACGAGAAGTTCGACATCAAGCCGGTGCTTGAGCGTTTGCTGCTCAAGGGCAGCATCGTGCTCAAGAAAGCCTATTGCGACTGGGATCGCTACAAGGGCTTCAAGGCGACGATGCACGAAGCCAACTTCGAGCTGATTGAAATTCCTCACGTTCGCCAGTCGGGCAAGAATTCTGCCGACATCCGCATGGTCGTCGATGCGCTTGACCTGTGCTACACCAAGTCGCACGTCAATACTTTCGTCATCGTCAGCGGCGACTCGGATTTCTCGCCGCTGGTCTCCAAACTGCGCGAGAACGCCAAGTACGTGATCGGAGTCGGCGTCAAGCAGTCAACGTCCGATTTGCTGATTGCCAACTGCGACGAATTCATCTTTTACGACGATCTGGTGCGCGAGATCCAGCGTTCGGCCGCGCATCGCGACCCGAAGGCGGTGCAATTGGCGGCCAAGCGTACCCCGGAAGAGAACGCGCAGCGCAAGGAGGCGATCGAGGCGCGCAAGAGCGAGGCCGTCGATCTGGCGGTGGCCACGTTCGAGGCGCTGGTCGCTGAGCGCGGCGACAGCGGCAAGATCTGGGCGTCGATGCTCAAGGAAGCGATCAAGCGCCGCAAACCCGATTTCAACGAGAGCTACTACGGCTTCCGCGCTTTCGGCAACCTGCTTGAGGAAGCCCAGACGCGCGGTCTGCTCGAATTGGGGCGTGACGAAAAATCCAACGCCTTCGTCTACCGCAGCAGTGCTCCGGCAGCGCAGGTTGCAACTCAGACAGCGGAGGTTCCGCCGCTTGCACAAAGTGAGCCGACAGTGCCGGAAGAAGCAATCGTGGCGCCCGTCTCGAAACGCAGAGGGCGTGGCAGCAGCAAGTCATCGGCAAAAGCAAGAGATGAAGTGCCGCCTGTCACCGAGGAATCACCCGCTCCGGCAGAGCCGACAGAGGCGCTTGAAGCCAAAGCAGAGAAGAAACCGGCTACGCGCAACCGACGGCCGCGCAAGCCGAAGGCAAGCCCGGAAGATGGTGCACCGTCGCTTTAGACTCGGCCTGCGAGGCAGGCAGAACGGGCATCTTCACAGGCCATGCCGTGGGAGGTAATGTTTATGCGGATCTCGACGGCTATAGTCTGTAGATTGCCTATCGACGGGCGTTTGATGGCGGTTGTTTGGAAATTGTCAAAAAATAAGGGCCAAGGCTGTTGTACAGCCTTGGCCCTTTAGTTGCGGTGACGCTGATCAGGCCGGCAGGTAACGCACGCGCAATATACCGCTGATGGCGGTCAGCTTGTCGATAACGGCTTGCGGCACGGCACTTTCGACATCAACCAGGGTGAAGGCCAGATCGCCGCGCGACTTGTTCACCATGTTCTGGATGTTCAGGCCGGCGTCAGCCAAGGCCGTGGAGATCTGCCCCAGCATGTTGGGTACGTTGGCGTTGGCGATGGCCAGCCGGAAGGCGGAATCGCGTGGCATGGCGATGTTCGGGAAATTGACGGCATTGAGGATGTTGCCGTTTTCCAGATAATCGGCCACCTGATCGGCGACCATGATGGCGCAGATTTCTTCCGCTTCTTCGGTCGAGGCACCCAGATGCGGCAGCGCGACAAAGCGCGGATGCTGGCGCAGCAGGTTGCTCGGGAAGTCGCAGACGTAGGCGTGCAGCTTGTTGTCGTTGAGTCCGTCGAGTACGGCCTGTTCGTTGACGATGCCGTCGCGGGCAAAGTTGAGCAGGATGCAGCCCTTCTTCATGAGCTTGACGCGCTCGGCATTGATCAGGTCTTTGGTCGCCGGCAGCAGGGGAAGGTGCAGGCTGATGAAGTCGGCGCGCTTGACCAGGTCATCGACGCTGGCCGCTTTCTTGACCAGCGCAGGCAGACGCCAGGCGGCATCAACGGTGATTTCCGGGTCGATGCCGATAACGTGCATGCCCAGCTCGATGGCCGATTGGGCCAGCATCGAGCCGATGGCGCCGAGACCGATGATGCCGAGCGTGCTGCCGCGTAATTCGTGACCGACAAAATTCTTCTTGCCGGCTTCGACCTGTTTGTGCAGCGACTCGACATCACCCTGCAACCCGGCGACGAAGTTCAATGCCGGGAAAATGTTGCGCGTTCCCATCAACATGCCGGCAATGACCAGTTCCTTCACCGCATTGGCGTTGGCGCCCGGAGCGTTGAAGACGACGACGCCGCGTTCGCTCATGGCCTTGATCGGGATGTTGTTGGTGCCGGCACCGGCGCGACCGATGGCCAGCACGCTGGCCGGGATCGGCAATTCATGCATGACCTGGGAACGTACAAAAATGGCGTCCGGGTCAGTCCCGTCGTTGCTGACGACGTAGCTTTCAGGGAGTCGGCAGAGACCCTTCTTGGAGATGGCGTTAAGCGTCTGTATTTTTCGCGTCATGCTGGTTTCCTTGGTTATTTATATTGAAAGATCGGCGGCGTTCAGCCGTGCTTCTTTTCGAAGTCCTGCATGAGATTGACCAGGGCTTGCACGCCTTCGATCGGCATGGCGTTGTAGATCGAGGCCCGCATGCCGCCGACCGAACGGTGACCCTTGAGCTGAACCATGCCGCGGGCCTTGGCTTCCTTCAGGAATTCCTCGTCGAGCGCCGCATCTTTCAGGGTGAACGGGATGTTCATCAGCGAACGGTTCTCTTTCGCCACCGGCGAACTGAAGAAGCTGGAAGCATCCAGCGTGTCGTACAGCAGTTTTGCTTTGGCGCGGTTGGCCGTTTCCATGGCCGCCAGACCACCCTTGGCCTTGAGCATCTTGAATACCAGCCCGGCAATGTAGATGGCGTAGGTCGGTGGCGTGTTGTACATCGAATCGTTATCGGCTTGCGTCTTGTAGTCGAACATCGTCGGCGTGCCCTTGACTGTCTCGCCGATCAGGTCATCGCGCACGATGACAATCGTCAGGCCGGCCGGGCCGACATTCTTTTGCGCGCCGAAGTAAATCAGGCCGAACTTCGAGACGTCAATCGGACGCGACAGGATGGTCGATGACATGTCGGCAACCAGCGGAACGTCGCCGGTCTGCGGCGTCCAGAAGATTTCGACGCCGCCGATCGTCTCGTTCGGCGTGTAATGCACGTAGGCGGCCTGCGGGTCGAGCTTCCAGACGTCCTGAGTCGGTGCGTAGGAGAAGTTCTTGTCTTCCGACGAGGCGACGACGTTGACTGCGCCGTATTTCCTGGCTTCCTTAAGGGCCTTCTTCGACCATTCGCCGGTGTTCAGGTAGTCGGCAGACGCTTTGCCACGCAACAGGTTCATCGGCACCATGGCGAACTGGCTGGACGCGCCGCCTTGCAGGAACAGCACCTTGTAGTTGGCAGGGATAGCCATCAGTTCGCGCAGATCGGCTTCGGCCTCGGCCTGGATGCTCATGTATTCCTTGCCGCGATGCGACATTTCCATGACCGACATGCCGCTACCATGCCAATTGACGAGCTCGTCACGCGCCAGTTCAAGAACCTCGCGGGGGAGGGTGGCAGGTCCAGCGCTGAAATTGAAAATTCGTTCCATGGGGATGTGATCCTTTCGTTCTGGTAATTGACTTGCGGAAATGATGTTGCAAACAGGATGCTGCGTATTTTTTTGCCCCGGATCGCACGGCGCTTACCGTGCATTTTAGCGAAATTGACAGCCGATGTGGAAATGGGCAGGTTCAGGAGTCAGAAACAGTCATGGCAGCGCAATCCATGGGTAAGTATTTCTGAAATTTGCAATAAGTTCCATATTTAAAAAATCCCGTATAAAATGCCGAGGTTTTTCTTTTATTATAAATTCAAAGAGGAGGCTTACGCCATGAGTAGCGCAATGTATGAGCGGATGCGGGTCAATCCGAAATTCCAGGAACTGGTGGCAACACGGGGACGCTTTGCCTGGACGCTGACCACTATTGTTCTAGTCTTGTTTTACGGGTTTGTGCTGACGGTGGCATTCAACCCAAGCGCTCTCGGCAAGCCGATCAGCGAAGGTTCGATGCTGACGATAGGGGTCGCCGTAGAACTTTTCCTCTTCATTTGCTTCTGGGCACTCTCGGCTCTTTATGTAAAGCGCGCCAATGGCGAGTTCGACGCCCTGACGCAAGAAGTCATCAAGCAAGCACAGAAGGAGGGCAAATAATGCGCCGCCTGACTCAACTTGGCAACACGCTCGGGCTCATGGCTTTCAGCGCCATGGCCTATGCCGGTCCACCGGTCGAAGGCGCCCTGGAAAAACTGCCCACCAACTGGCACGCCATCATCATGTTCTGCGTCTTCGTGGCGCTGAGCATGGGAATCACCTACTGGGCGTCCAGCCGCACCAAGTCCACGGCGGACTTCTACACCGCCGGCGGCGGCATCACCGGCCGGCAGAACGGCCTGGCCATTGCCGGAGACTACATGTCGGCGGCCACCTTGCTCGGTTTGACCGCTCTGGTCTATGGCAGTGGCTTCGACGGCTACGTCTACATGCTGGCCTTTTTCGCCGGCTGGCCGATCATCCTGTTCATGATGGCCGAACGCTTGCGCAACCTCGGTCGCTTCACCTTCTCCGACATCACCGCCTTCCGTCTCGATGAGGGCAAGGTGCGCACCATGGCGGCAATTTCCTCGCTGACCGTGGTCTGCTTCTATCTGATCGCGCAGATGGTTGGTGCCGGCCAGTTGATCAAGCTGCTCTTCGGCCTCGATTACAACATCGCCGTGATCAGCGTGGGCATCCTGATGATGGTCTACGTGACCTTCGGCGGCATGGTTGCCACCACCTGGGTGCAGATCATCAAGGCCTGCATGCTGCTCACCGGCGGCACCCTGGCCATGTTGATGGCCTTCAGCCAGTTCGGCTTTTCCTTCCAGACGCTGTTGGAAAAAGCGACGGCTGTCCATAAGCTCGGACCCAAACTGATGACGCCAGGCGCTCTGCTGGCCGATCCGGTTAACGCCATTTCGCTTGGTTTTGGCCTGATGTTCGGCACCGCCGGCCTGCCGCACATCCTGATGCGCTTCTTCACCGTGTCAGATGCCAAGGAAGCGCGCAAGTCGGTGCTTTACGCTTCCGGGATCGTCGCCTACTTCTTCAACGTGATTTTCATCATGGGCCTTTGCGGCATTCTGATCGTTGGCCAGAATCCGGACTTTTTCGAAGGTGGCATCATTGGCGGCAAGCTGATCGGCGGCGGCAACATGGTCGCCATGCATCTGGCCAGGGCGGTTGGTGGCGACATGCTGCTCGGCTTCATGGCGGCAGTCGCCTTCGCCACTATCCTGGCCGTGGTTTCCGGCCTGGCACTGGCCGGCGCCTCAGCGATCTCGCACGACCTCTACGCTCGCGTCATCAAGAAGGGTAAAGCTTCGGAGACGTCAGAAATCCGCGTTTCGAAGTTCGCCACGATCGGCCTCGGCGTTGTTGCCATCATTCTCGGCATCCTGTTCGAGAAGCAGAATGTGGCTTTCATGGTCGGCCTGGCTTTCGGCGTGGCGGCGGCAGGCAACTTCCCGGTACTCATCCTCTCCATGTACTGGAAAGGCTTGACCACCCGCGGCGCATTGTTCGCCGGTTATGGCGGCCTCTTCTCCGCCGTAGCCTTCGTCGTGTTTTCAAAAGCGGTGTGGGTCGATGTTCTGGGCAACACCGCGGCACTGTTCCCCTACTCGCAGCCGGCCCTGTTCGCCATGCCGATTGCCTTCCTGTTTGCCTACGTCTTCTCGAAGACCGATACAAGCGCCAGGGCACAGTTGGAGATTGATGCATTTGATGATCAGTACATGCGGGCTCAGACCGGTTTCGGTGCGTCGGGAGCGAGCAAGCACTGACCACAAGCGGTAATCAAAAAGCCCTGGCCGGTTTCCCGCCAGGGCTTTTTTTATGGGTGTAATGTGTGTAAGTTGCTTCAGGCGGCCGCTTGTACTGGAATCCCGCTACCTTTGCGCACGATGCAGTTATTCGAATCGACGTAAATCAGCGCCGGTGCATACTTGGCGAGTTCGACTTCGTTGTAGATGGCAAAGCTGGCAATGATCAGGATGTCGCCCGGGGCGGCGCGGCGGGCCGCTGATCCATTGACCGAAATGATTCCCGACCCGCGTTCGGCACGAATAGCATAGGTCGTAAAGCGTTCGCCGTTGTTGACGTTCCAGATATCGATCTGTTCGTACTCGCGGATGTTGGCCGCATCGAGCAGGTTGTCGTCGATCGCGCATGAACCTTCATAGTGAAGATCGGCATGCGTGGTAGTAACGCGGTGCAGCTTGGATTTCAGCATCGTTCTCTGCATGGCTGTGCCCGTGCAAGGTTAAGGGAAAGGCATTGTAGCGGCTAATCCCCGCCTGTCAACGCCCGTATTGCAGTGCTTAAATTTCAATGTTATCAATGAGTCGCGGTATGCCAAGCCGGCTTGCCGCAAGCACTACCAGCGATTGTTTTCCAGCCAGCGGCAATTGGAGATCAGATTGTTGACGCACTGCAACATAATCGGTTCTCCAGCCATGAGTATCAAGTTGGACAACGGCGGCTTGTTCGAGTTTCACGAAGTCCCGGTCGCCATCGCGTATGGCATCACGGATGTCGCACAGGACGCGGTACAGGCGTGGCGCCTCGGCACGCTCGGCCGGTGTCAGATAGCCGTTGCGCGATGAGAGTGCCAGGCCGTCTTCGGCGCGTACCGTTTCGCCGCCGACGATTTCGATAGGCAGCGCCAGCTGGCGGGTCATGTTACGCAGGACCATCAGTTGCTGGTAATCCTTCTTGCCGAAGATGGCGACCTGTGGCTGCACGATATTGAAAAGCTTGAGAACGACGGTGGCAACGCCGCGAAAATGCCCGGGCCGGAATTCGCCTTCGAGCTGGTTCTGGATGTCCGGCGGGTCTACCTGATACTGCTGCGCTTCGGGGTAGAGATCTTGCTCAGTCGGGGCAAACAGGACATTGACACCCGCCCCCTGGAGTTGCTCGCAATCGGCTTCAAAGGTACGAGGATATTTGTCGAAGTCCTCATTCGGGCCGAATTGCAGGCGATTGACGAAGAGGCTGGCGACGACGGTGTCTCCGTGCTGCCGTGCCTGTGTCATCAGCGAAATATGGCCTTCGTGCAGGTTGCCCATGGTCGGGACGAAAACGATGCGGTCGCAGGTTTTCAGGGTAGCGCGCAGGTCGGGGATTGAAGAGTGGATTTGCATGATTTTTAAACTCTTTCGACGCAGAGAACACAAAGGCACAGAGTTAACAGAGAAAGCCCATCATTAAAACCACCGTGTTCTCAGTGTCTCTGTGTTCTCCGTGTCGAATGCGGTTAGGTTAGTAACAATGCTCCGGGCCAGGGAAGCTGCCGTCCTTGACCGCAGCTACATAGGCGGAAATGGCGGCAGCAATGGACGTTTGGCCAGCCATGAAGTTCCTGACGAAGCGCGCCTTTTTGCCAGAGCTGACGTCCAGCATGTCGTGCAGCACCAGCACCTGACCGGAGCACTCCTTGCCTGCGCCGATGCCGATCGTTGGAATGGAGAGTTGCCTGGTCGCTTCAGCCGCCAGCACCAAAGGAATGGCTTCGAGGACGATCAGCGTGGCGCCGGCTTCCTGTTGGGCAAGAGCATCGGCAATCAGTTTTGCCGCGCCGGCGTCATCCTTGCCCTGCACGCGGTAACCGCCAAGCTGGTGCACTGATTGCGGCGTCAATCCCACGTGGCCGCAGACCGGGATGCCACGCGTGGTGAGAAAGCGCGTCGTCTCGGCCATTTCCACGCCACCTTCGAGCTTGACCATCTGCGCGCCAGCCGCCATCAGCAGCACGGCATTCCGGTACGCCTGCTGCGGACTTTCCTGGAAACTGCCAAAGGGCAAGTCGGCGATGATCAGCGGACGCTGGCAACCGCGTGCCACGGCGTTGGTGTGATAGGCAATGTCGGCAACCGTCACCGGCAGCGTCGAGTCGTGCCCCTGCAGCACCATGCCCAGCGAATCGCCAACCAGAACAGATTCGACTCCAGCCACATCGCACAACTGCGCAAAACTCGCGTCGTAACAGGTGAGCATGGCAATCTTCTCGCCGTTTATCCGCATTTTTGCCAAGTCAAGATGCGTGAGTCGTCGTGTCGCAGAATGTACGGACATGGGTTAATCGCCCCGGTTGAAGTATTCGCGATGCCCGCGCATTGATTCGATGCGCTGGACAAGCAGTTGAAAATCATCGGGGCTATCGACGAAGTTGAGATTTTCGGAGTTGACCACCATCACCGGCGCTGCCTCATAGTTGTGGAAAAAGCGCGTATAGCTTTCGCCCAGCAGTATCAGATAGTCGTCACTGATTTTACGTTCCATATCAATGCCGCGTTTGCGGACACGGGAAACCAGCGTTTCAGGTCTGGCCTGCAGGTAAATCACCAGATCGGGGGCCAGCGAAGCTTGCAGAGAAACGCGATCATAAATCTGGCGGTAAAGTTTGTATTCGTCTTCATTCAAGGTCAGGCCGGCGAACAGCGGGTCTTTTTCCAGCAGGTAATCGCATACCACCGTGCGCGGAAAGAGTTCAGGCTGCGCCAGGTCGCGCAACTGGTCGAGACGGTGGAAAAGAAAGAATAGCTGTGTCTGCAGGGCGTAGCGTTCCTGATTCTGATAAAAACGGTTCAGGAACGGGTTGGTCTCCGGTTGCTCAAGCAGCAAGTCGGCTTCCAGATGTTCGCCCAGGCGTCGGGCAAGGCTGGTCTTGCCGACGCCAATGGGGCCTTCGACAACGATGTGACGGGCAGATGACAGCGGATTCTTCTTCATCAATTCAAATGATCATTTTTTCAGGCACAGGGTGGTGGGATCGTTGAGGCCGGCGGCGGCCATGCGGTTGAGGCAGGCAAGGACTTGCATGCTGGCTTCTTCCATGCGGGAGAGAAGCGCGGCGCCAGCGCTGAAGTCGCCGCCGAGCAGCTTGGCGACGGCATCGCGGCCGTGCTGATGCACTTGCTGGTGCGGCACTTCCATTGCCTGATAGCCATCAAGTTTCGAAAAGTACTCCTTGCCGTCGCCTTCGTAATACCAGCGGCCAAGACGGCAAGCCTTGCTGCTGGAGAAGTCGTCGGCTTTCTTGTCGGAGATGCCGATGAAAACCTTGTAAATGTCGAATTTGAATACGAGGTGATCGATCTTTGCCAGTTCGGTAAAGCTGCGCAACCCGGCTTCGGCGATGCCCCGCTCCATTTTTTTGGAATGATCGAGGATGCCTTCGATGTGCTCGGTGGCTGAAGTGCCCTGATGGCCAAAGTCATCCGCCTGACTGGCAAGGTTCGACATGCTGTCCTTGGCCTGCAGCGTGTCGAGCTTGATGGTGCCGATCAGCGCGGAAATGTCACTGGTGGCCTTGGTCGTACGTTCAGCCAGTTTGCGCACCTCGTCAGCGACGACGGCGAAGCCGCGCCCGGCTTCACCGGCTCGCGCCGCTTCGATCGCCGCATTGAGTGCCAGCAGGTTGGTCTGGTCGGCGATTTCCTTGATCAGTGCCAGAATGCTGCCTATTTTCTCAGTGCTGGTGTTGAGGCCTTCGACTTGAGCCATGGTGCCGTGTGAATTGCTGGCCAGCAGGCTCAGATTGTCACTGAGTTTGCGCATCAGGTCGCGGCTGACGTTGGACATCACGGTGGCCTTGGTCGCGGCGTCAATTTCTTCCTTCATGGTTTCGGTCATCGCCGAGATACTCGATTGCGATTCGACCATGCTGCTCCCGAAGTGTCCGAAATTCTGCAGCAAGTCCTCCCAGCCTTTGGCGACACATGCCGTAACGTTGTAGCGGTCCTCGATCGATTTTCGTTCTGCTTCCAGTGCGACGACTTGCTGCTTCAAGTTGCCGATTTCGCCTTGTGCTGTATTGAGTTGTTGTTGCAGCGCGACCTCTTTCGCGGAATTCCCGAATAATCCCATGACACACCCTTTCCTGAAAGTTTGTGAACTTTACGATTGAAACACGAAATATACCGCGCCTAGGATACACCGTGAACTTCACGGCACCACTCTTTCGAGGCGTTCAATCTGCTGCATGCTGACTGCCGAAAGCCAGGCCGATGCAAAGCCGCGACCGGGGATGTGGCAGTCCGGGGCGATTTCGATCAGCGGCACGAGGACGAAAGCGCGCAGATGCAGGCGCGGATGTGGCAACTGGAGCTGCGGGCTGTCGATAATCTGCCCATCGTAGAGCAGCAGATCGAGGTCCAGCGTGCGCGGCGCATGGTGGAAATCGCGTCGGCGCCCGAATTGCGCTTCGACAGCGAACAGCGCGGCGAGCATGGACTGCGGCGTAAGCCTGGTCTCAAGTGCAGCGACAGCGTTGATGAAGTCGGGTTGGCCGCGAATGCCGACCGGCGCCGTGCGGTAAAGCGACGAGGTGCGCAGCAGGCGCGATTCGGGCAGTCGGGTCAGCGCCTCTAACGCGGCAAGCACCTGAGCGACCGGGTCGGCCAGATTGGCGCCGAGCGCAACGTAGGCAAGGCCCATCGTGCGACTCAAGTTATTCCTCTGTTACTGCCACAGGTTTGCGCCGACGCCGGCGTTTCTTCGCCTCGTCCGGCTTTGGCGGCAGCAGCATGGCGGCACGGGCGTCGCCGTCGCGATTCATGAAGTCGGTCCACCATTGCCCCAGTTCGCTTTCCACCTCGCCCGAATCGGCGCGCAGCAAAAGGAAGTCGTAGCCGGCCCTGAAGCGCGGCTGCTCGAGCACACCGTAAGGGCGCTTGCCCGAACGCTGCTCGAAACGCGGCTGCAAGGCCCAGATGTCCTTGATATCGCCAACGATGCGGCGTGTGATGGCGAGTTTCTCAGCCTGTACGTCGAGCACTCCGTCCATGGCCAGAAAAAGCGCCGGGATCGGTCGTTCGCCGCTGGCCTTGATCGCATCCCACTTGGTCAGCACTTCGTTCCAGAGCAGGGTGGCGAAGAGGAAACCGGGCGATATCGGCTTGCCATCGCGCACCCGGCGATCGGTACTTTCCAGCGCCAGCATCACGAAACGCTCGCCGAGCGGCTGGTCGAGAATCACGTCAAGCAGCGGCAGCAGGCCGTGGTGCAGCCCTTCGGCGCGCAATTGCTGCACGCATTTCACCGCATAGCCGGAGGTCAGCAGTTTGAGCATTTCGTCGAACAGGCGCGAGGGCGGCACGTTCTCGATCAGTTCGGACATCTCGCGGATCGGGCGGCTGGCTTCCGGGTCGATGGTCAGTCCGAGCTTGGCCGCCAGGCGAACGGCGCGCAGCATGCGCACCGGGTCTTCGCGATAGCGGGTTTTCGGGTCGCCGATCATGCGCAGGGTTTTCTGCTTGAGATCTGCCAGACCGTGGTGATAGTCGATGATGGTTTCTGAAGTCGGGTCGAAGTACAGCGCATTGACCGTGAAGTCGCGCCGCGCCGCATCGTCCTTCTCGCTACCGAAGACATTGTCGCGCAGCACGCGGCCCTGATCGTCGGTATGCGCCTTGTTGCCGGCGTGACTGCCTACTTCCCCGTGGTGCCCGCGGAAGGTAGTGACCTCGATGATTTCCGAGCCCATCGACACATGAACGATCTGGAAGCGGCGGCCGATGATGCGCGAGCGCCGGAAGCAGTGGCGCACCTGTTCCGGCGTGGCGTTGGTGGCCACGTCGTAGTCCTTGGGCGTCAGGCCGGCCAGCAGGTCGCGCACCGCGCCACCCACCACGTACGCCTTGTAGCCTTGTTGTTGCAGCGTTTCGACGGTGCGCCGGCTGCCGTTGCTGATGTCGTCGCGGTGGATGCCGTGCTTGCCAACGCCAATCACCGCCGGTTCGCCGGGTCCGGCGGGAGTTTTGCGTCCGAAGACGCGGGTTATCATTTTGCGAATCATCGCTCGTTTCTTGTTATGTTTTGGTACAGAAAAAATGTTCCATCATAGCTGTATTTGTTACGTAAATCAGTTGCTTATTGCCGAATTTCACTTGCTGTGCAGGTTCAGGATCGGCCAGCCGGCGGCTTGGGCGTGAGCGTGCAATGTGTTGTCCGGATCGACGGCCACCGGGTCGCTGACCATGGAGAGCAGCGGCAGATCGTTGAGCGAGTCGCTGTAGAACCAACTGCGCTCGAAACAACTCCACCACAGCCCCATCGATTCGAGCCAGTCTTCGACGCGTGAGACCTTTCCTTCGCGAAAGGCCGGCGTGCCGCGCGGCTTGCCGGTGAATTGGCCGTTTAGCTGCGCTGGAATGGTGGCGATCAGGTGGGGAATGTCCAGTTCACGGCTGATCGGGCCGGTGACGAAGCTGTTGGTGGCGGTCACCAGGGCGCAAAGGTCGCCGGCGTTCTGGTGGCGTTTGACGAGGTCGCGCGCTTTCTGACTAAGCAGTGGCCGCACGCGCATGGCCATGAATTCGGCGTGCCACGTTTTCAGATCGGTGCGCGAGTTTCCAGCCAGCGAAGCGAGCTGAAAATCAAGAAACTCGTAGATGTCGAGCGTTCCGGCCTTGTACTGTTCGAAGAATTCGTTGTTGCGTACCTCGAAGGTGTCACGATCGAGGACGCCCTTGGTTATCAGATGCTGCGTCCATTCGTAATCGCTGTCTCCGGAGAGCAGGGTGTTGTCGAGGTCAAATAGAGCAAGTTGCATGGTTGCCTTTCGCGTAGGTCATCAAGTCGCCATCAATTCGGTGTGCTTTGCAAAACCTCACGCAACAGAGGCATGGTGATGGCACGCTTGTGTTCAAGCGAGTAGCGGTCGAGTGCCGCGACAAAAGCACTAAGGCTGCGCATGTCGCGTGGGGCGTGCGCCAGCAGATAATCGAGCGCCTCCGGCGGCAGACGGAGTCCACGCGCCTTGGCTTGTGTGGCGAGCGCCTGGATTTTCTCGCTATCGGTCAGCACGTGCAGTCGGTAAATCAGCCCCGAACCGAGTCGCGTGCGCAGATCCTCGCGCAAGGCGAGTTGCAGCGGCGGTTGACTGGCCGTCGTCAGCAGACGGCCGCCAGAGGCGCGCAGGCGGTTGAACAGGTTGAACAGTGCGATCTGCCCGGTTTCGCTCAGCGCTTCGACGTTATCGACCGCGTGGAAGCCCTCGGCCAGGTCAATGTGTTCATCAGCTTTCGCCAGATCAGGGTCGGCTGAAGCGTCGCTGTATTGGGCTTGGCTGGCGCGTAGCAGATGGGTTTTGCCTGCTCCCGCTTCACCCCACAGCAACAGCGAGGGCTCGCGGCTGTCCGGTGCCAGCCAGGCGGCAAGGCCGGTCAGCGATTCACCGTTGCCGCCGGCAACAAAGTTATCGAGGCTGGGAGGAACTTCTGGCAGTAGATCGAGGATCAGTTGGCGCATTGGGAGGGTGCAGATGGCGGCGGTGCGGACAGCACGCGCGACGGCCATTTCGGATAAAATCGCTGCTTTTGCTGAAGAATCGCGCATTTTACCACCAGCGTGCCTTCGCAAGCCTTGTTTGGGACGATATACAAGATGACTCAGCAATCCAGGCAATCTCTTTCCTATCGTGATGCCGGCGTTGATATAAGTGCCGGAGATGAACTTGTAGAACGTATCAAGCCGTTTGCCAAAAAAACTCTGCGCGAAGGCGTACTCAGTGGCCTCGGCGGCTTTGGCGCGCTGTTCGAGGTGCCCAAGCGCTATCGCGAGCCGGTGCTGGTTTCCGGTACCGATGGCGTGGGAACCAAGCTCAAGCTGGCTTTCGACCTCAAGCGCCACGACACGGTGGGTATCGACCTCGTCGCCATGAGCGTCAACGACGTGCTGGTGCAGGGTGCCGAACCGCTGTTCTTTCTCGATTACTTTGCCTGCGGCAAGCTCAACGTCGATACCGCTGCCAGCGTCGTGCAGGGCATCGCGCAAGGCTGCGAATACGCCGGTTGCGCCCTGATCGGTGGGGAAACCGCGGAGATGCCGGGCATGTACCCGGAAGGCGAATACGATCTGGCCGGCTTTGCCGTTGGCGTCGTCGAAAAGTCGGCCATCATCACCGGTCAGAACATCGTTCCGGGTGATGTTGTGCTTGGTCTGCCGTCTTCCGGCGCCCATTCCAACGGCTACTCGCTGGTGCGCAAGATCATTGCCCGGTCCAATCCCGACCTCGATGCGGTGTTCGACGGCGAAGGTACGAAAACCCGGACGCTGGCCGACACCATCATGGCACCGACGAGAATCTACGTGAAGCCGATGCTGGCGCTGATCGCCGCCCTGCCGGTCAAGGGCATGGCGCACATCACCGGCGGCGGCATCACGGAAAACGTTCCGCGTGTATTGCCGGAGACCGTCAAGGCCGTCATCGAGCAGTCGAGCTGGCAACTCCCCAAGCTTTTCCAGTGGTTGCAAAGTGAAGGCCAGGTCGTCGACAGCGAAATGCACCGTGTTTTCAACTGCGGCATCGGCATGGTCGTCATCGTTGCCCGCGAGCGCGTTCAACAGGCGTTGTTGCTGCTCCATGCGGCTGGCGAGAAAGCGATCGAGATCGGTCGCATCGAAGCACGCAGTGAAGGCGAAGCGCAGACGATCGTAATTTGACGGGAGGCCTCTGAAAAATCAGGGGCTTCAAAGGAAACTGCCACTGCTGGAATGTTTATCGCCCTCAGATATCAATACTGATTGCTGACTGCCTGGCAGATTCGCGGCGAGAACGAGTCAGGCGAGTGTCGAGTAGCACCGGCAGGTTTGCTTTCCGGCGTTCGCCTTGCCGACGTTCTTCGATACCGTTTTTTCCAACGCTTTGACGACGCTTCCTGTGCTGATTCTGTCCTTGCTCAACGCCCTCAAGATTCTCCTCTGAGGCCTGCCTCTGCTTCGGCAAGGAGTGCGGCAAGGAAGCACGGAGCTTGGCCGAACCATCGACCGGCTGCGGCCCCTTGTCTTCAGAAAAGGCCTTGTTGTCACTTTCGCTGAGGTACAGCGTTGTCGCTTCGCTTGGAATTCTCACCACTTTCTCCTGTCAATCTCAGGGAGTAACTGATTTATCGACGTTCTTTCTGAAAGCTTTAATCGGGAAAGCCTTAATTATTGACCACTGGAATCACTGAGAAATCCCGGTGAGATGAATCGGTGGCGGATAAATTTCGGGTTTTTTGTTCTCTCCCCAATCCCCTTGTTTGATACGGTTTGCTGCATAGGGGCTGTCCAATCCCTTCCGGCTACGGTAAACTTCACCGTTACTGACCAGTTAGTCATTAGTTTTCATTTCACTTTAGCCCGTTCCGGCGGGAGATTCGGATTGTCATGCCGAGCAAAAAGCATCGTTCCTGGGTTTTGTTGGTCGCCATCCTTGGTTTGCTGGGATTGGCGTATTGGGCCTATTCCGCCTTTCGCGGGGCGTCCGGCCCGATGCCGCCGGCAACTACGAGTGGTGCCCCGGGTGCCAAACCCGGTGCCGGCGGGTCGCCGGGCGGATTCGCGCTACCGGTCGAAACGGCCAGGGTGCTGGCGGCCAATCTGGCGCTGGATGCTACGGCTGTCGGATCGCTGCGCTCGAACGAATCAGTCGTGCTGCGCCCGGAAACGGCCGGGCGCATTTCATCGATCAATTTCAAGGATGGTTCGGCGGTGGCCAAGGGCGCGTTGCTCGTCGGGCTGGACTCGGCAACGCAGTCTGCTGAATTCGACCAGGCGAAAGCCAATCTCGGGCTGGCGCAGGTCAATCTGCAGCGCTCGCGTGAGCTTTTCGAGAAGAAGTTTGTCAGCCAGCAGGCGCTCGACAACGTCGAGGCGGGACTCAAGGTGCAGATGGCGGCGCTGGCGCTGGCTCAGGCCAAACTCGACAAAACGCGCATCAAGGCGCCGTTCTCCGGCGTGGTGGGTATCCGCAACGTGAGCGTAGGCGACTACGTGAAGGAAGGTCAGGAACTGATCAATCTCGAGGATATCGGGACGCTGAAGA
The DNA here is from genome assembly GCF_049316945.1 of Propionivibrio sp. GTDB lineage: Bacteria > Pseudomonadota > Gammaproteobacteria > Burkholderiales > Rhodocyclaceae > Propionivibrio. The sequence continues at coordinate 22,920 of NZ_JBMOJE010000028.1, forward strand.
TCGATTTCCGCCTGCCCGAGTCCTACCTCGGCCAGCTCAAGCCGGGGCAAACGATTGAAGTGTCGACCGATGCCCTGCCCGGACAGCAATTCGAAGCGGTTCTTGACGCCATCAATCCGCTGGTCGATACCGGTGGCCGCGCCATTTCGTGTCGCGCGCACCTCTCCAATGCCGATGGCCGGCTGCGGCCGGGAATGTTCGTGCGCGTGCGCCTGATCTTCGAGCAACGCAGCAAGGTGCTGCTGGTGCCCGAACAAGCCATCGTTCCCGACACAAAGACGCCTTTCGTTTTTCGCGTGGTCGAAGGCAAGGCGATGCGGGTGCCGGTCGTAACCGGGTTGCGGCGTAATGCACAGGTCGAAATCGTCGAGGGACTGAAAGCCGATGACGAAGTGGTAACCGCCGGGCAGATGAAGTTGCGTGACGGCGCGCCGGTGATGGCGATAGGTGGGCAGCCCGCGCCGGCGGCTCTCTCTGCGGCAGTTGCACCAGCGCCTGGCGGAACCGCCAAATGAAAATTTCCGACCTTTGCATCCGTCGCCCGGTCTTCGCGACGGTGCTCTCGCTCGCGGTGATGCTGATCGGGCTGGTTTCCTACACGCGGTTGCCGGTGCGCGAGTATCCGAAAATCGATGAGCCGGTGGTGACGGTCGATACCACTTATCGCGGCGCGTCCGCTGAAATCATCGAGTCGCGCATTACCAAGCCGCTGGAGGATTCGCTGGCCGGCATCGAAGGTGTCGACGTCATCACCTCTATTTCGCGCCAGGAAAACAGCCAGATTTCGGTGCGCTTCAAGCTTGAACGTAATCCGGATTCGGCAGCCTCCGACGTGCGCGACCGCGTCTCGCGCGTGCGCAACCTGTTGCCGACCGACATCGACGAGCCGGTGATTGCCAAGGTCGAAGCCGACGCCAACCCGATCATCTGGCTGGCCTTCTCTTCCGACAAGCATTCGGCGCTCGAAGTGACGGACATCGCCAACCGCATCGTCAAGCCGCGCATGCAGACCTTGCCGGGAGCGGCCGATGTGCGCATCTTCGGTGAGCGCAAATTCGCCATGCGCATCTGGCTCGACCGTGACCGCCTGGCTGCGTTCAACCTCACGCCACAGGACGTCGAGGATGCGCTGCGCCGCCAGAATGTTGAGGTTCCAGCCGGGCGCATCGAAAGCCAGAGCCGCGAATTTTCGGTGGTGGCAAGAACCGACCTCACCCAGCCGGAGCAGTTCGCCGACATCATCGTCAAGCAGGCCAGCGACGCCAAGGGCAGCTACCCGGTGCGTATCGGCGACCTCGGCCGCGTCGAGATCGGCGCTGCCTCCGAGCGCAGCACGGTACGCTTCAACGGCAAGCCGGCAGTGGCGCTTGGCGTCATCAAGCAGGCCACGGCCAATCCGCTGGATCTCTCGAAAGCCTTGCGCGCCGAGCTGCCCAAGGTGACCAGCGAGTTGCCTCCAGGCATGCGCGTGGATATTGCCTACGACTCGTCGGTGTTCATCGACCGCTCGATTCGATCGGTTTTTCAGACCATCGGCGAGGCCATTCTGCTGGTGCTGCTGATCATCTTCTTCTTCCTGCGCAACATCCGGGCGACGCTGATTCCGCTGGTGACCATCCCGGTTTCGCTGATTGGCGCCTTCGCGCTGATGTTCATTCTCGGCTTCACCATCAACACGCTGACCCTGCTGGCGTTGGTGCTGGCCATCGGCCTGGTGGTCGACGACGCCATCGTGGTGCTGGAAAATATCTATCGCCACATCGAAGACGGCATGCCGCGCCGTGAAGCGGCGTTCAAGGGTGCCAAGGAAATCGGCTTCGCCGTGGTGGCGATGACCATCACGCTGGCCGCCGTCTATGCGCCGGTTGCCTTCATGACCGGGCGCACCGGCAAGCTCTTTGTCGAGTTTGCGCTGACACTGGCTGGCGCCGTGCTGGTTTCCGGCTTCGTCGCGCTGACCCTGTCGCCCATGATGTGTTCGCTGCTGCTGCGCCATGAACCCAGGCACGGCAAGGCCTATGTGCTTATCGAAAACTTCCTGACCTGGATGACGCACGGCTATCGTCGCGTTCTGACCACCATGCTGGCGCGGCGCTGGGTCGTCATGCTGGGTTTCGCGCTGGTTGCCGCGTCGAGCATTTTCCTGCTCAACGCACTCAAGTCGGAACTCTCGCCGGTCGAGGATCGTGGCGTCATCCTCGGCGTTTTCGTCGGGCCGGAAGGTGCGACGCTCGACTATTCGGACAAGTATGCCCGGCAGCTCGAAGGCATCTACAGCACCACCAAAGACGTCGAACGTTACTTCGTGGTGGCCGGCAACCCGACGGTCAGCCAGGGCATTTCATTTGTCGGACTGGCTGACTGGAAGGAGCGCAAACGCAGTGCCGGCCAGGTGGTCAAGGAGCTGTTCCCGCGCTTCATGGGCATCCCCGGCGTGCTGGCCTTCCCCGTGCTGCCGCCCTCGCTCGGCCAGAGTCCGCGTGAACGCCCGGTGAACTTTGTCGTGGTGACCTCGGCTTCCTTCCCCGAACTGCTCGATACGACCAACAAGATTCTTGCCGAAGTGGCCAAGAACCCCGGCATGACCAACGTCGATACCGACCTCAAACTGAACAAGCCGGAACTGTCGGTGACGGTCAATCGCGACAAGTCATCCGACACCGGCGTGCAGATCGAGACCGTCGGCCGCACGCTCGAAACCATGCTTGGCGGTCGCCAGGTGACGCGCTTCAAGCAGAACGGCGAGCAATACGACGTGATCGTCCAGGTAGCCGACGCCGAACGCACCTCGCCTTCCGACATCCGTGACATTTTCGTGCGCGCCAAGGACGGCAGCATGATTCCGCTGGCCAACCTTATCACCGTCAATGAAACGGTCAGCCCGCGCGAACTGAACCACTTCGGCCAGCGCCGAGCCGTCACTATCACCGCCAACCTGGCTCCCGGCTACACCATGGGCGAGGCGCTGACGTTCATGGAGCAAACCGCCAACCGCGTGCTGACGCCCGGCTACGCCACCGACTATGCCGGCCAGTCGCGCGAATTCAAGACCTCAAGCTCGTCGCTGGCGCTCACCTTCGTTCTCGCGCTGGCCTTCATCTACCTGGTGCTCGCCGCACAGTTCGAAAGCTTCCGCGACCCCTTCATCATCATGCTGACGGTGCCGCTGTCGATGACCGGCGCGCTACTGGCATTGCTGCTCAGCGGTGGAACGCTCAACGTCTATAGCCAGATTGGCCTGGTCACGCTGGTCGGACTGATCACCAAGCACGGCATCCTGATCGTCGAGTTTGCCAACCAGTTGCAGGAGAAAGGGCTCGACATCAAGCAGGCGGTGATCGAAGCCTCCGAACTGCGCCTGCGCCCGATCCTGATGACCACCGGGGCCATGGTGCTCGGCACCATTCCGCTGGCGCTGGCCACCGGCGCCGGCGCCGAGAGCCGGCAACAGATCGGCTGGGTAATTGTCGGCGGCCTGCTGCTCGGCACTTTCTTCACGCTGTTCGTGGTGCCGACGGTTTATAGCTTATTGGCACGGCGTAGAACGGTGGAAGCAGAATGAGCATTGATTCATCGGTAGATTCCAGCCAATACGTAGCATTGCCCGGCAGTCATGCAGGCTACGAGCCAACAAAGTCAGCAATGTCTAAAGCGCATGTCTCGAAAGCAATATCTACGATATGTCACGCGAGGTATCTTTTGACGCGCTATTTAACGAAAATCCTAGGATGGCTGTAAAACTTCATGGTTAATTTGGTTTCGTTCCCGATTCATTATTCGCATTTTCAGCCCCTTTTTTTGACGTATTCAATACTTCTCGCTTATTATTAAAACACTGAATATTTAAACAGTGGGAGTGAAAATGGAAATTAGGCATTCGACAAAAAACAAGAGTATTCGACTTGTTGCATCTGAGCCTGCTGTCAGGCCATATATCGCGCCGCTCTCAACAATCGATCTTTTTTGCGGTGCCGGTGGTATTACCCAGGGATTTCATCAAGCGGGCTATAACTGTCTGTACGCAAACGACCGGATGTCCGAAGCGATCGACACATTCCGTCATAATCATCCAACGACTCGCGCCGAGTGCAAATCTATCGAGGAGGTAAATGCCGCAACCCTGCGGCATTCCTTGGGTGTTCAGCAAGGGAGTCTGGATGTTTTGGTCGGCGGCCCACCATGCCAAGGCTTTTCAATTAATGCGCCCAGTCGATTTCTGAACGACCCCAGAAACAGCTTGTTTAAACACTATGCAAGATTCGTGGAGGAATTTGCGCCTAAAGCATTTGTTTTCGAAAACGTGCCGGGTTTGTTGTCGATGGCTGATGGCGCAGTCTTCGATAAAATACTTCAAGTTTTTAATGAGCTTGGATACCAGTTGTCTGTGAAAATTCTGTTTGGTCCTCACTATGGCATTCCACAGGAACGCTGGCGGCTAATTTTGCTCGGCTCCATGACAGGAGAAATCAATCACCCACTACCGACACACTTTGCTAAGGGGCGCGCAAATTTTCGCGGCGGTGGTTCTTTGACCATGCAAATAGGTGCAGCAGAAGCAAAACGGCTGGCACCTTCTGTTACTGTTGGCGAAGCCATTCGTGATCTACCGCGACTGAATATGGGCGAGGGCGCGGAAGAAGTTGGATACACAATTGATGCCAATAGCCGCTATGCATTGCGCTTAAGAAACCCCGATGGCGTAACTTTCAATCACGTTGCTGCGAAACTTTCAAAACAAAATATTGAACGTATGCAACATGTACCACCCGGTGGGTCATGGCGTGATATACCGCACCATCTGCTGCCGCTAGGAATGCAGCAAGCCCGCAAGTCTGACCATACCAAACGTTATGGCCGGCTTAGTTTCGACGGTCTCTCTGGCACAGTACTGACAAAGTGTGACCCACATTGGGGCACAGTATTCCTGCCGGATCAGGATCGGACACTTTCCGTTAGGGAGGCAGCACGGCTCCAATCTTTTCCTGACCACTATCGTTTCCTAGGTTCACGCGTTTCGCAATATGTGCAGGTCGGTAATGCGGTGCCTGTATTGATGGCAAAGTCTATTGCGAAATCAGTTAGGGAGCATTTGGAGGGCAATGTCACGGCTGCGGCAACTACAGTGGCCGCGCATGGCTAAGAAAATTTTTGAGTTGTTTGGCTACTCGCCAAACGATAAATCAGTCGCTGCTGTCACTGCATGCAAAGAGCAAATATGCCCGAGCATTGGTGGGCCTTGCTCAAAACAAATCGGTAGCGCAAGTAATCGTATTCGATCAGGAGTATGCGCGATCACTGATAAAGATGGTGGTCCGGTCGTCATTTGTCCGATTCGTTTGTATGCCGACAACTATGCTTTACTGTCAACCGTAGCCAAACTTGCATTCAAAATGACTGCTGTTAAATTGGTCGATGGTCGGCAAATCGCAAATCATTCGGCTCGAAAAAACGTGGTCGCGGTATTCGGTAAGGGTTGGGGTGGCGAACTTAAGGTGCCTGGCCGCCCAATCAGAGGCCGAAAAAGTAGCGGTTTTTTTGTCGATTGGATTCTTGCTCGTCTTGACGCGAAGAAAAAGCTTGTTGAATTCGCCGCGCTGGAAGTTCAAACGATGGATACAATTGGTTGCTATCGCGCTGAACGTGAAGCGATCTTGAGTGGACTTGAACATATCGGGAAATCTGCTGGGCCAAACTGGGAGAATGTAAACAAACGAATTCTTCCCCAGCTAATCTACAAAGGGCATTTACTTGAACGTGAATCGCTTTGTCAAAGCGGCTTATTCTTCGCCTGTCCTGATGGGGTTTTTAACAAAATCATGGATCGGCTTGGTAGCGAGTTGGCAGATTACCCACTGAAGAATAACTCGCTAACATTTTTACCAATTCAGCTTTGCGAGCCTGATCGCGCAGGTGTTACGCGTGCGCTTAAAGCATTGAAACCAAAAACCACCACGATTCAACAAGTTTCGATCGCCTTTAGTTCGCCTACAAATTTGCCGGAAGCTGGAGCGTATGAAAAGGCTATTCGAGTAGCGCTCGGGGAAAAATAACTCGCAAAAATTCGCTTGGCAGAATTTTTCTGTCCTGGCTTTTCCCGCGCCATGGGCTATATTGGTATTGCACTGTGATCTGCGGTGAGTCCAGTGAGAAGTAGTAGCACCAGCCGAACTATCTGGGGAGTTTATGGTTCTTTCCTCTTACCGCTCTTTAAAGATGATTGAGTATCAACCCTAGCGGCGAAAAGCCGATAACCTTGGCCTAGTGTGCCAAGGTAGAATTCCTGAAAGCCCATGTAACCCAAAACATGGGCTTTCTTGTTTTCTGGCTTTCAGGAAAGGGACGTCCTGTTTTTTTCTGTGAGTGTTTCAGCCACGCGCTTTTCGATCTGTGCGAGTAGATGCTGCGCCAGACAATCGAAAGTCTCCGGCTTGAGTGTGTTGGTCAGCCAAGTGATCTGCCGCTTGGCCAACTGGCGCGTGGCGTAGATGCCACGGTCGCGCATTTCTGAACGTGGCGCCAGTCCGTCCTGTACTTCCCATATTTGCCGGTAGCCAACACAGCGCATCGACGGCAGGTCGGGATTCAAGTGGTACTTTGCCCGCAGCATCTCGACTTCCCCTTCGATTCCCGCACTCAGCATGGCGTCAAAACGTTCGGCGATGCGTGCGTGCAGGACGCTACGCTCCGAGGGAAGCAGGCCGAGTTTCAGGAATTCGTAGGGAGGGAACTGGTTCCTGGCTTCGGCATGTAGCGCCGACAGTGGACGACCGGAAAGGCGAAATACCTCCAGTGCGCGCTGGATGCGCTGCGCATCGGTGGGGTGCAAGCGGGCTGCGGTTTCCGGATCGACCTTGGCCAGCTCGGCGTGTACCGCTGGCCAGCCGTGGGCGGTGGCCTGTAGGTCAATATCGACGCGGGTCTCCGGGCAGGCTGGCGGAAGATCGGCAAGGCCTTCGAGCAGCGCCTTGAAGTAGAGCATGGTGCCGCCAACGAGCAGCGGCACTTTCCCGCGTGCGCTGATGTCGGCCATTACGGCCAAGGCGTCGACGCAGAACCGGGCGGCCGAATAGGATTCTTCGGGGCTGATCAGGTCGATCAGGTGATGCGGGAAAGCCTTGAGGGTGGCAGCGTCGGGCTTGGCTGTGCCGATATTCATGTCACGAAAGACCTGCGCCGAATCGACGCTGATCAGTTCAACGGGAAAACGCCGCGCCAGTTCCATCGCCACGGCTGTTTTCCCGCTGGCGGTCGGGCCCATCAGCAGGATCGCTGGCGGCAGTGGTCTCAGTGGTCTTGCGCTCATCGGCCGCGCAGAAAGAGGCGGTCGAGTTCGGCCACCGATACCTGTGTCCAGGTTGGCCGGCCGTGGTTGCACTGATCGGCACGTTCGGTTTCTTCCATCTGACGCAGCAGGGCGTTCATTTCCGGTATCGACAGCAGTCGCCTGGCGCGTACAGCGCCGTGACAGGCCATGGTGGCGAGCAGTTCATTGCGCCGGGCCGCCATCATTTGCGTGATGCCGTGTTCGCGCAGTTCGCCGAGCAGCGAGCAAGCCAGCGCAGCCGGGTCAGCCGCTTGCAGAAGTGCGGGTACGGCGCGCACGACGAGTTGCGCAGGCCCCATCGGCGCAAGGTCGAAGCCGAGTTTGTGGAACGTTTCGGCATGTTCTTCGGCGGCGGCGACATCAAGCGCTTCGGCGGCGAAGACGGCCGGGATGAGCAGCGTTTGCATTGCCACCTGCTGGCCGTCGAGGGCGTTTTTGAGCTTTTCGTAGAGGATACGTTCGTGTGCCGCGTGCATGTCGACGACGATCAACCCTTGGGCGTTCTGGGCGAGGATGTAGATGCCGTGCAGTTGGGCGAGCGCATAGCCAAGCGGCGGCGCTTCGCCACCGTTCGCCGGGGTCGATTGGGCAGACTGGGCCAGATCGAAATAGGAAGATACGGCTGATTCGCTGACCCGCAATGATTCCTGTCGCGGTGCCCAGTTAGCGAAGGATGGACGAGGTGCGCTTGAAAAGGTCGGGCGAGTGGTGTGATCAACGGTGGCTTGGACGGCAAAGGACGTGCTGTCTTGGTTCGCGCTCGGCATGCCCAGTTCACTAGCCAGCGAGCTTGCGAGCGTCCGCTGCACAGCATGAAAGACAAACTGATGCACAGCGCGCCCGTCGCGGAAGCGGACTTCGGTTTTCGCCGGATGTACGTTGACGTCCACCGTCGATGGGTCGATTTCGAGGAAAACGCAGTACGCGGGAAAGCGGCTGCCATGCAGCATGTCCTGATAAGCCTCGCGCAGCGCGTGGCTGAGCAGTTTATCGCGCACGAAGCGGCCATTGACGTAGCAGTATTGGGCGTCGCTGCGTGCGCGCGAATGGGCGGGCAGCGCGCATTGGCCGAAAACGCGGATGCCGGGCCCGATGCCGGTATCGACCGGGCGTGATTCGGCGAGAAAGTCGTCGCCGAGAATGGCGCCGGCGCGGCCGCGCGCATCGCTTTTTGCCAGGTGCAGGCTGACGCGGCCGTTGTGGCTAAGCGTAAAAGCCACAGCGGGGTGCGCCAGGGCGATACGTTTGACGGCTTCGGCACAATGCGCGAATTCGGTAGCTTCGGACTTGAGGAACTTCCGGCGTGCCGGCGTGTTGTAGTAGAGGTCGCGCATTTCGACGACGCTGCCGGCCAGCAGCGCGGCCGGTTCCGGCGTCGCGTGAGTTTCGGGACTGAGCCGCCAGGCGTGGGCTGATCTGGTCTGACGGCTGGTCAGCGTGACGCGCGCCACGGCGGCCACCGAGGCCAGCGCTTCGCCACGAAAGCCAAGCGTGGCGACGCGTTCGAGGTCGTCAAGCGAGGCGATTTTCGAGGTGGCATGGCGAGTGAGCGCCAGCGCCAGTTCGTCCTGCGCGATGCCGCAACCATCGTCGCTGACGCGGATCAGCTTGACGCCGCCTTCCTCAAGCTGGATCTGGATGGTCGAACTGCCGGCATCGAGGGCGTTTTCGAGCAATTCCTTGAGCACCGAAGCCGGGCGTTCGACGACCTCGCCGGCGGCGATCTGGCTGATCAGGAGGTCAGGCAGCAGGTGGATTTTAGGCGAGAGAACGGGCGATTCGGACATGGGCGAATTATACCGGCCAAGCTTCCGGTAGAATCGCGCCTTTGCCTTGAGCGCTCGCCAACATGGAATACCTCGCATACTTCATCGACATCGTCCTGCATCTGGACAAGCATCTGGCCCTGCTGGTGCAGCAGTACGGGACCTGGATCTACGCCATTCTTTTCGCCATCATCTTCAGTGAGACGGGCTTTGTCGTGACGCCCTTCCTGCCCGGTGATTCGCTGCTTTTCGTCGCCGGTGCGCTGGCGGCGCTCGGCGGGATGGATCTTGGCGTGCTGGTCGCGGTGCTGATCGCGGCGGCGGCACTGGGCAACATGCTTAATTACCAGATCGGCCGTTTTCTCGGGCCGAAGGTCTTTCAATGGGAGAATTCGCGCTTTTTCAACAAGGTGGCGCTGCAGAAGACGCATGCCTTCTATGAAAAACACGGTGGCAAGACGCTGGTGATTTCGCGCTTCCTGCCGCTATTCCGCACCTTTGCGCCCTTCGTCGCCGGCATCGGCGCGATGACCTATACGCGCTTCACCTTCTACAATCTGATCGGTGCGATTGGCTGGGTCGGCTCACTGACGCTGGTCGGCTACTTTTTTGGCAACCTGCCGTGGGTGCAGCAGAATCTGACGGTGGTGATTGTGGGCATCATCGTGATTTCAATGGTTCCACTGTTCATCGGCTGGCTGCAGCACCGAAAAGCGTAGGAAGCCAGAAAATAACCACGGCGACACGGCGGGCACGGCGAAAACCTTCAGATTTGTTGTTTTTCCGCGGTGCCCGCCGTCCCTCTGCAGGGAGGCTTCGCGCTGTCGCCGTGGTAAATGCTTTTAACCTCAGCGTTTCCTGCGTTTCCTGTCCATTACCTGCATGATCATCGGCGTGAAGATGATCTGCATGGCCAGGCCCATTTTGCCGCCGGGGCAGACGATGATGTTTGGCCGTGACATGAACGAATCGTGGAGCATGCTCAGCAGGTAGGCAAAGTCGATGCCGTGCGGGTCGGCAAAGCGGATCACCACGAAGCTCTCGTCAGGCGACGGAATGTCCTCGGCAATCAGCGGGTTCGACGTGTCTACGGTCGGTACGCGCTGAAAATTGACGTGGGTTTCCGAAAACTGCGGGCAGATGTAATTGATGTAGTCCGGCATGCGGCGCAGGATGGTATCCATCACCGCTTCAGTGGAGTAGCCACGTTGCGCCTTGTCGCGATGAATCTTCTGTATCCATTCGAGGTTGATGATCGGCACGACGCCGATGCGCAGGTCGACGTGGCTGGCGACATCGATCTTGTCGGTCTTGACGGCGCCATGCAGGCCCTCGTAAAACAGCACGTCGGAGCCTTCCGGCAAGTCTTTCCATTCGGTGAACGTGCCCGGCTCCGCGCCGAGGCGCTTGCCCTCGTCCTGGTCGTGGATGTAGTAGCGGCGCTTGCCGCCACCCGTTTCGCCATATTCGCGGAAGAGGTCTTCCAGTTCGGCCAGCAGATTGGCTTCCGGACCGAAGTGGCTGAAATGGTTGTCGCCGAGGGCGGTCAGTTCGGCCATCCTGGCTTTCATCGCGGCGCGGTCGTAGCGGTGAAAACTGTCGCCCTCGATGATCTCGGCGTTTATTTTCTCGCGCCGGAAAATGTTCTGAAAGAATCGCGTGACCGAGGTGGTGCCCGCTCCCGACGAGCCGGTAATGGCGATGATGGGGTGTTTGACCGACATGAGGCTTCTCCAGTGTTTTTGAAAAATTTGTTCGGGGAGTGCTGAATTCTAAATTCTGAATCCAGAATCCGCTGCGCCGATCACCCTGCGCGGAACAGTGTGCGGGTGGCAAACAGGGGCGAACTGAAGGGTATATCTTCGCCGCTTACATATTCGCGGTGATAGCGGTCGATACGCTCGACTTCGTCGCGTGAGCCGAGGATGACCGGTATCTGTTCATGCAGGCTGGAAGGAACCAGGTCGCCGATCCGCTCGTAGCCGGTCGAGGCCAGGCCGCCGGCCTGTTCGACGATCATCGCCATCGGGTTGGCCCGGTGAATATGTTCAAGGTAGCCGTGCTTGTCTGGATCCTTGGTGTCGCGCGGATACATGAACACGCCGCCGCGCATCAGGATGCGATGCACGTCGGCAACCATCGCGGCTACCCAGCGCATGTTGAAATCCTTTTCGCGAACGCCCGTCTGCCCGGCCAGGCATTCTTCAACGTAACGGCGGATCGGCGGTTCCCAGAAGCGCTCGTTGGAGGCGTTGATGGAAAAATTCCGGGTTTCGGCCGGAATTTGCAGATTGGGGTGGGTCAGCAGGAATTCACCGATATCGCGATCCAGCGTAAAGCCATGCGTCCCGTTGCCGACTGTCAGCACCAGCATCGTCGACGGGCCGTAAATGGCATAGCCGGCGGCGAGCTGGCAACAGCCGGGCTGCAGAAAGTCGCTGGCCGAAGGTTCGTGGCAATCGTCGGGGCAACGCATCACCGAAAAAATGCTGCCAACCGTGAGATTGACGTCGATGTTCGACGCGCCATCAAGCGGTTCGAACGCCAGCAGGTACCTGCCGCGCTGCTTTTCGGCCGGAATCGGATAAATATCCTTCATTTCGCCAGAGGACATCGATGACAGATGACCGCCCCACTCACAGTGCTTGATGAAAGCCTGATTGGACAAGATGTCGAGTGTCCTCTGCGTTTCACCCGGCGCGTTCTGGCTCGCTTCAGCGCTGGGCAGAACGGCCAGCGCACCGCGCGAAACCACCTGCGCAATGGCTTTGCACGAGCGCACGACGTCGCTGATGAGCATTGAAAAGTCGCCCGCAATCGCAGGAACGCGGCGCTGCTCCTCAACCAGATACTTGTTTACGTTGGTTCGTCCGAATAACATGTAGAGGTACCCCGGAAAATAAATGTCTTGCCAACACCATAAGTGAGCAGATTCTAATGGTGTAATAGAAAATCACAAGTTAAACGTTATGTGTAAATTGTTTAGCAAAGAGTAATCAATGAGAAACGCCACAATCCGCCAGCTCCAGATCTTTTCGGTGGCTGCCACCCACTTGTCGTTTGCCCGTGCGGCAGAGAAACTGCATCTTACGCATCCTGCCATTTCTCTGCAGATCAAACAACTGGAAGAAGTATTCGGAACCATGCTGTTCGATCGAATCGGCAAGCGGGTTTTTCTGACCGAAGCCGGCGAAATTTTGCTCGATCACGCCCGGCAGATACTGCAATCGCTGAAGGATGCCGACGAATCGCTGATGGCATTGAAAGGGCTCAAGGGCGGACGGGTGGCGATTGCCGTTACCAGTACCGCCGAATACTTTGCCCCCGGGCTGCTCGCCGAGTTTCGCAAGGAGCACGCCGATGTTCGCGTGCGCCTGCTGGTCGATAACCGGGAGGAAGTCAGCCGCGTACTCATCTCCAACGAGGTCGATCTGGCCATCATGGGGCGCCCACCGGCGGATATGGACGCCGAAGCCGTGAGTTTTGCACCGCATCCACTCGTCATCATCGCCGCTGCGGGTCATCCGCTGGCCGGGCGCGCTCGCCTTTCCGTCAAGGATATCGCCACGGAGGCGATGATCGTGCGCGAGTCTGGCTCCGGCACCCGTTCGGCGATGGAAGAGTTTTTCCTTCAACACGGGATCAAGCCGCGCATCGGCATGGAAATGGGCAGCAACGAGGCGATCAAGCAGGCCGTCGTCGCCGGGCTGGGCATCAGCTTCATCTCGCAACACACGCTGGGACTCGAACTGAGCGCCGGCCGCTTGACCGTGCTCAAGGTCGAAGGAACGCCGGTGATGCGTCGCTGGTTCCTGGTGCGCCACAAGAGCAAACGGCTGACCCCGGCGCTCGGCGCATTCTGGGATTTCGTCCTCGAATTTGCCCCGGATTATCTGAAGAAGCTGGCTTGAGGAAAGGAAGAAACGTATAGGACTTCCTGAAAGCCGCATGAATAGGCGATCTACAGATCGATGCCGTGAAGAGTGGCGTATTCATTGGCTTTATAGGAATTCCAGTTGCAGAACGCCTATCCATAAGGCTTGCATGGCACCTATTTGGTCAACGCCAGGAATAGCTGCGGCAGCCTTTCCGGCAGGCGCTGGATATTGTCGATTACCGTAAACCGCTGGCCGAATATCTGGCTGACGTAGTCGTCGGCGTGCGGGTCGAGATTGATGCAGTGGGTGTAGATGTTCTTGCTGTCCAGTTCCTTCACTGCCTGGCGGGCGTCTTCGATCAGCGTGCGCTGGTCGGGGGTGTCGACGTCGGCGGGTTCGCCGTCGGTGAGGATCAGCAGCAGTTTCTTGTCGGCTTTCTGGTGTTCCAGGTAGTGCGCGGCGTGGCGAACCGCGGCTCCCATGCGCGTCGAGTAGCCGGCGGCGAGCGCCGCGAGCCGGGCCTTGACCTCGTCGCCCCACTTTTCGCTGTAGCCTTTTATGTGCTGGTAGCGCACGTCGTGCCGGGTGTTGGAGTGGAAACCGGCGATGGCCAGCGGGTCGCCCAGCGCGTCTACCGCCCACGAAAGCAGCGAAACGGCTTCCTGGCTCAGTTGCAGGATGCTCTGCTCGCCACCGGCGACTTTCTGCTTGAGCGATTCGGAGAGGTCGAGTAGCAGCATCACGGCGATGTTGCGGCCGTTGGTGCGATGGCTCATGTTGATGCGCGGGTCCGGGGTAACGCCGCTCTTGAAGTCGATCAGCGAGCGGATGGCTACGTCGAGGTCGAGATCGGTGCCTTCTTCCTGGAAGCGGATGCGCACCTTGTCCTGCGGCCTGAGCAGATCGAACAGCCGCTTCAGGCGCTTGGCCAGCGCGCTGTGCTTGAGCAGCAGCTTGTCGATGTCGGCGGCGTCGTCGTTCGGGTGCAGCGTTTCATAAACGCTCGTCCAGTCCGGGCGGTAGGTCTGGCTCAGATAGTCCCACTCGGGATAGTGGCGCGGCGGCAGGCCGTGTGGCGTTTCGCCGGGTTCCGGTTTGCGCTCGGCGTCGAAGGATTCTTCCTCGTCACCTTCCTCGATGAATTGCCACAGTTGGCGATTGTCGTCGCGGTAGTCGATCACCGTGTTGTCGAAATACACTTTGGCCAACTGGTCGCTCTGCCGGCGCGTTTTGGTAACGTAATTAAGCGCCAGACTGGCGATCTCCCTGGTGCTCGATTCACCCTCGGCGAGCAGCGCGTGAAAGCGCTTGGCAAACTCCAGCAGATGGTGATCCGTATAGCCATGATCGGAATCGAGCAGCGCCCGCGACAGCATCGCCAGTCGGTGACGCAGGCACGAGGTGGTTTCCGGGTCGCAGGCATTTTCGACCGGCTTCGGATGCAGCGCCAGGAGGATCCGGCGCAGGCCGGGATATTCGCGAATCAGCAGGGTATCGACGCGGCAGTCTTCGAAGAATTCCACGGCCATGCGCTGGAAAGGACTCCAGTTGTCGGCGATCTGCGGCTGGCTCCAGCGCCGGTGGCCGACCATGTGCGCGAGCACGGCGCGGTAGCGGTCGATGCCGCTGATGCCGTTACTGTCGTCGAAAACGTCGGGCACGCGCAGGCCGAGTTTGTCGTAGTAGGGCAGCGGCTGGCGCGGCGGTTGGCACAACTCATCGAAGGCGGTTGAATACGGCACCAGTTGATCGCTGTCGCGCCACAGGGCACGCAGGGTGAGGTCGAGCTGTCGTTCGACATCGGCGAACAGCGTGCCGTGTCGTTCGCGCTGCAGCACCGCGCGACTGTCGGCCGATTGCAGCTTGAAGTAGTCGATCTGCCGATCCGGGTGCTCGCCGTAATTGCGGATGCCGTAATCCACCCAGTTCTTCAGCCCGGCCATCGACAGCAGCTTGAGGAGGAACGGTGCCTGAGCAAAAAATTCGGGTAGCCCCGGGCTGGCGAAGGTCGTGTGGTGGCCGTGGATCGAGCCTGAGGTGCGCACCATCAGGTTCTGTGCGATGTCGAGATAGAACTGCAGTTGCTGCGGCGACTGCAGGCGGCGGGCGACGGCGGCCAGGGTTTGCAGCAAGGGGGTGATCGCCTTGCTGTTCGGTGATTTCTGCAGTATGCGCACGAAGTTCATGACGGCTGGCAACACATCGCCGCCGCCGATGCTGCTGGTGACACTCGGCCATTTCTCAAGGAAGGCCAGCATCGGCTCCGGGCCGCGGCCAAGCTTGCCGAGAAAGCGCGCGGCCTCCAGGTAGGCTTGCATCTGCTCGCTGGAAAAGGTGCTCAGCGCCTCGTTGACACACTCCTCGAAAACGTCGGCCACCGGCTGAAAACCGCAATCGATTTCCTCCCACCAGGTCTGGATCTGCGGATTGAGCATGGCCTGCTTGCGGGCGTCGGCAACAAGGCGCAGTCCGGTGATCGCTGTCATGTTCTCAAAAAGCCGTCATTCTGTGGTTGACCCGGAAACCAGAGGTGCACCACTGGATTCCGGCTTTCGCCGGAATGACGGATCAGGCAAAGGTAGCGTCGATGGCATGATCGAGCGTCGCGCGGATGTCGGCGTCGTCGGTGATCGGACGCGCCATGGCCATGCGGCAGGCATCCCTGGGATCGACGCCGCCCTTGATCAGCAGCGCGGCATAGACCACGAGACGCGTCGAAATCCCCTCGTCGAGACCGTGGCCCTTGAGGTTGCGCGCGGTCTGGGCGATCTTCACCAGACTCGCTGCGGTCGCTTCGTCGATGCCGGTTTCCATGGCGACGATTTTCGTTTCCAGCGTCGCCTCGGGGTAGTCGAAATCGAAGGCGGTGAAGCGCTGTTTCGTCGATTGCTTGAGATCCTTCATCAAGCTCTGGTAGCCGGGGTTGTAGGAGATCACCAGTTGGAAGTCGGGATGCGCCTCGATCAGTTCGCCCTTCTTGTCGATCGGCAACGTGCGCCGGTGGTCGGTGAGGGGGTGAATGACCACGGTGGTGTCCTGGCGCGCCTCGACGATCTCGTCGAGATAGCAGATGGCGCCGATGCGCGCCGCCGTGGTCAGCGGGCCGTCGAGCCAGCGCGTGCCGTTGGCTTCGAGCAGGTAGCGGCCGACCAGGTCGCTGGCCGTCATGTCCTCGTTGCAGGCCACGGTGATCAGCGGCTTGCCCAGCTTCCACGCCATGTATTCGACAAAGCGCGACTTGCCACAGCCGGTCGGCCCTTTGACCATCACCGGCAGACGAGCGGCATAGGCCGCCTCGTACAACTCTACTTCCTTGCCCTGGGGCTGATAGAAGGGCTCCTTGTGAACCTTGTATTGCTCTTTGGCGGTCATGGCTTTATCCGGATCAAAAGGTATCAAACCCTCGTCATTCCGGGCTTGACCCGGAATCCAGAGGTGCACTACTGGATTCCGGGTCAAGCCCGGAATGACGGAAGTAAATGATTGCGCTTACTTATGCGCGCCGATCTTGTCACGCCAGCCCGGAAACAGCAGGTCGGCATCCTTCGGGAATGATGCGAAGGCACGGGCGAATTCCTTGTGTCCTTTGGCCCACTCGATCGGGTCGGCGCCGGCCTTCCAGCATTCATAGGATTGACGCAGGGAAATTGCACCGGCAGCCGGGCTGTCGATGTGACCGTAGGCGCCGCCGCCGGAGGTATTGATCACGTTGCCGTGGCCGAGGTTCTCGAAGAAGCCGGGCAGGCGCAGCGCGTTCATGCCGCCGGAAATGATCGGCGTGGTCGGCTTCATGCCGTACCACTTCTGGAAATAGACCGGACCCTGGCACTCGTCGCGCTCGATCATGTAGGCGATGATCTTGTCCGACTGGTCGCCTTCCATCTTGCCGTAGCCCATGGTGCCGACGTGGATGCCGGAGGCGCCCTGCAGACGGGACATCTTGGCCAGCACGAAGGCGGTGTAACCGCGCTTGGCCGACGGCGAGGTAATCATGCCGTGGCCGGCGCGGTGGTAGTGCAGGTACTGGTTGGGGTACTGCCGGCGCGCCGTGGTGATCATGCCCGGGCCGCCAACGAAACCGTCGACCAGGAAAGCTACCTTGTCGGCGTCGGGCCCGAACGATTCGAGGATGAAGTCGGCGCGGGCGCACATTTCATAGTGGTCGTCGGCGGTGATGTTGGCCGAAAACAGCTTGGCCTGGCCGGTTTCGTCCTGGGCACGCTTCATCGCGTCGACCACCAGCGGGATGACCTTCTTGGCCGGGCAGAACACCTGGTTGCCCTGCGGTTCGTCGTTCTTGATGAAGTCGCCACCAAGCCAGAACTGGTAGGCGGCATTGGCAAACGGTTCGGGGCGCAGGCCGAGCTTGGGCTTGATGATGGTGCCGGCGATATAGCCGCCGTCCTTGATCGGGCGACCGAGGATGCGCCACATGTCGGAAATGTCCTTGGCCGGGCCGTCGAACAACTGGATGGCGCGCTCGGGCATGTAGAAGTCGTAAATCTTGCCGTGCTCGATGTCGCCCATGCCCTGGTTGTTGCCGACCACCAGCGTCAGGAAGGAGACGATCATCATGCGGCCGTCGGTGATGTTGCGGTCGAACAGATCAATCGGGTAGGCGATCCGCATGTCCTCGCTGGCTTCGTCGATGTGATAAACCAGCGCGTCGACGCCCTTGGTGAAGTCGTCGGTGGTCGATACTTCGACGTTGGTGCCGGTGGACGATTCCGCCGCAAAATGCGCCGCCGCCTCCAGATAGCCATGGCCCGCCTTGGGCTTCATCTTGTACGCCACCAGGATGTGCCTGCCACCCTTGATGAGGTCGGATTCCTTCAGGCTGAGGTCGGCGTAGCGGTTCGATTGATCCATTATTGTCTCCGTTTTTGGTTCAGGAAAAGTTCAAAGTCGTCTGAAAGTCGCGCGAGCGACTCGCGAATCTCCCCTCGCCCTGCGGGATAACCAGCGACTTGGCTGCCGTCTTTTGGCAGCATAGTCGAATGGCTAGTAGTTCCCTCAGAGGGGTCGGGGGTGAGGGCAGAGCGTTGGCAGCAATGTACTCCAAATACTGTCGATGCCAGGTGCGTAGTTGCGCCAGGTCGACGCATGGCCCGTCGAGCGGCAATCCGTCCAGGTGATGAGCCGGCGCATTCGGCTCGCCTAGATCCGATACGACGCTCAAAGCGCCATCAAAGTTCTGCAATGCGCTATAGGAGTTGACCGTGATCAGCGTCGGCACGCCAGCCGCGCGTGCGGAGGCCAGACCGGGAAAGGAGTCCTCGATAGCCAGGCAGGCTTCCGGTGAAAGCCCCATCTGCTGCAGTACCCACGCATAGACGTCCGGCGCAGGCTTCTTGTTGGCGACGCTATCGCCGGCTCCGATCACCTCGAACAGCGACGTCATTTCCCGCTTGAAATTTGCCGTGATCAGGCTGAGCAGAGCGGACGGCGTGGTCGTCGTGGCGATCGCGATGCGTATACCGGCCGCGCGCAGTTCGTTAATCAGCCGGGCGACACCCGGCCGCAGCGGAATGGAGCCAGCCAGCACCAGTTCGGAATAAATCCCGCTCTTGAGCTGGTGCAAGCCGGCAATCCAGCTGTCGATGTCAACCCGACTGAGCAACGCTGGCGCGTACCTTTCAAGGTAAAGACGAATGCGCTCCTTGCCGCCGGTGACGGCGAGCAATTCGCCATACAACTCGCGCGACCAGTACCAGTCAAGGCCGTATTGATGAAACGCCCGGTTGAATGCCACGCGGTGACCAGCAAGCTCTGTTTCGGCCAGTGTCCCGTCGACGTCGAAGATGACGGCCTGCAAGGGCGTGCCGCTGAACGCTGGCGGTGTTCTCTCCGATCTGTCGCGTTCAGTCTGGCAGTTGAGCGTCATTGGTTTTCGCCTGGGTTGAAGTCTGCCAAGTTTAGGAGGAGAGAGTCATTATTAAAAGTTAAACTTTGTTTGATTTATGATTAGCTTTTGATTTTCAAAAGGTGCTGTGCAAGTTGCACGCTTGCCAATTTATTTGCGAGTCTGTAGACCTCGTCAATAGGCGTTCTACAAGCCATTAGCCTGAAGAGTGGCGTATTCAATTGATCTCTGGCGTGCATCTCTGTAGAACGCCTGTTGGTGCGGCTTGCAGAGGTGCACTACTCCCCAAGATACGCCTCGCGCACCTTGGGGTTGGCCAGCAGTTTTGCGGCCTGGTCGGTCAGCGTGATCTCGCCGCTTTCCATCACATAACCGCGTTGACTCACTTCCAGCGCCAGCTTGGCGTTTTGTTCGACCAGCAGAACGGTCATCCCTTCATCAGCCACCGTGCGGATGACCTCGAAAATCTTTTGCACCATGAGCGGCGCCAGGCCCATCGATGGTTCGTCGAGCAGCAGCAGTTTCGGGCGGCTCATTAGCGCGCGGCCGATGGCCAGCATCTGCTGTTCGCCGCCGGAAAGGGTTCCGGCCAACTGTTGCGAACGTTCCTTGAGGCGGGGAAAAAGCGAGAAAACGTGGTCGCTGTCGGCGGCGATTCCGTCCTTGTCGCGGCGCGTGTAAGCGCCCATCAGCAGGTTCTCGACGATGCTCATGCGCGGAAAAACGCCGCGCCCTTCCGGCACCAGCGCGATGCCTTCCGAGATCAGTTGATGCGGCGGCAGCGCGGAAATTTCCTTGCCGCAATAGCGCACGCTGCCGCCCGAGGCATTGAGCAGGCGGGATAAAGCCTTGAGCGTGCTCGTCTTGCCGGCGCCGTTGGCGCCGATCAGCGCCACCATCTCGCCCTGATTGACATGGAAGGTGATGCCGCGCACCGCCTGGATGCCGCCGTAAGAGACGCGTAGTCCGGTTACCTCAAGCAAGGCTGCCTCCCAGATAAGCTTCGATGACCTTCGGGTCTTTTTGCACCACCGATGGCACGTCTTCGCAGATTTTTTCGCCGTAGTCGAGCACCGCCACGCGGTCGCACAGACCCATCACCAGTTTGACGTCGTGTTCGATGAGCAGGACGGTGATGCCATCCTTGCGGATGCCCTCGATCAGCACGCGCAGATTTCCGGTCTCGGTGCCATTCATGCCGGCCGCCGGTTCGTCGAGCGCCAGCAGTTTCGGATCGGTGGCCAGCGCGCGGGCGATTTCCAGCCGGCGCTGGTCGCCGTAGGAAAGGTTGCGCGCCAGATCGTCGGCGCGGTCGGCGATATTCACGTAATGCAGCAATTCCTCGGCGCGTTGCCGGATGGCCGCTTCTTCCCGCCTGGTGCGCGGGTCACAGAGGACGGCGCCAAGCACGCCGGCGTGCGTGCGCACATGGCGCCCGACCATGACGTTTTCCATCGCCGTCATGTTGCCGAACAGCCGGATATTCTGGAAGGTGCGCGCAATGCCGCATTTGGCCACCTTGTGCGGCGCGTCGGCCTGCAGCTTTTCGCCAGCGAAAATGAGGTCGCCGCCATCGGGGTGATATAGGCCGGTGAGGACGTTGAAGAAGGTCGTCTTGCCGGCGCCATTCGGCCCGATCAGGCCATAAATTTCGCCCTGGCGGATGGTCAGCGAAACATCGCTCAGCGCTTTTACGCCGCCAAAGTGCTTGGCAACGGCGCGCGCTTCAAGGAGGTTGTTCATCCTGAAAAACTCTGTTTAACCACGGCGGCACGGCGAACAGCGCGAAGCCTCCCTGAAGAGGGACAGCGTAAAAACAGAAAAACCTGAGGTTTTTCGCCGTGTTCGCCGTCCCTCTTCAGGGAGGCTTCGCGCTGTCCGCTGTGGTCAACTGCTTTTTCTAGCTTCATTCACCCTCCTTCATGACGTCGATGGATTCGCCCTTGAACTCGCGCCGACGGGTCGTTGATGGCCACAGCCCGGCTGGTCGGTAGAGCATGACGACAATCAGCGCCAAGCCGAAGAGCAGCATGCGCAGGGCTTCGGGATCGAGCAGGATCTTGCCGAAGAGGGCCAGTTGCACCGGGCCGGCGCCGTGACGGAAGATTTCCGGCAGGATGGTCAGCAGGATGCCGCCGAGGATGACGCCGGGAATGTTGCCCATGCCGCCGAGCACCACCATGCACAGCACCATGACCGATTCCATCAGGTTGAACGACTCCGGGCTGACAAAGCCCTGGAAGCCGGCAAACAGACCGCCGGCGACGCCGCCAAAGCTGGCGCCCATGGTGAAGGCCAGCAGCTTGATGTTGCGCGTGTTGATGCCGCAGGCCTTGGCGGCGATTTCGTCCTCGCGGATGGCCACCCAGGCACGGCCGATGCGCGAGTTTTCAAGGCGGATGGTGACGAATACGATGAACAGGGCGAGGGCCAGGAAAAGGTAGTAGTAGGCGTGAAGCGAGGGAATGGTGAAGCCGAGAAAGCTGACCGGCTTGGCCAGCGTGATGCCGCCGAGGTGAATCGGATCGATCCCGGAAATGCCTTGCGGCCCGTTGGTGATATTGATCGGAGAATTAAGGTTGTTCAGGAAAATGCGCACGATCTCGCCAAAGCCCAGCGTGACGATGGCCAGATAATCGCCGCGCAGGCGCAGCGTCGGCGCACCGAGCAAGGCGCCAAAAATCCCGGCCAGCGCGGCGCCGGCCGGGATGATCACCCACACCGGAAAATGCAGTCCGAATTGCGGGCTGGCGAGCAGCGCATAGAGATAGGCGCCGACGGCATAAAAGGCGATATAGCCCATGTCGAGCAGTCCGGCGAAGCCGACCACGATGTTCAGGCCAAGCGCCAGCATGATGTAGAGCAAGGCGAAATCGACGATGCGCAGCCAGGAATTGCCCAGATGGTTGCCGATCATGAAGGGCAGGGCAGCGAGCACGATGCCCATGAGCACGGTGGCGGCGATGGCCGCGCGTTTGTCGTGACGGAAGTTTTCCAGCGCAGTTACAAACGTCATCACGCGCGCTCCGATACTTTTTCGCCGATCAGCCCCGAGGGGCGGAAAACCAGCACGCCGATCAACACGAAAAAGGCGAAGATGTCCTGGTAGTGGCTGCCGAGGAAACCGCCGGTCAGGTCGCCGATGTAGCCGGCGCCGAGCGACTCGATCAGACCGAGCAGAATGCCGCCGAGCACCGCCCCGGCGATGTTGCCGATGCCGCCGAGTACCGCGGCGGTAAAGGCTTTCAGGCCGAGCATGAAGCCCATGTAATAGTGGGCTATCGAGTAGTTGGCACTGACCATCAGGCCGGCCACCGCCGCCAGCGCCGAGCCGATGACGAAGGTGAGCGAGATGATCTGGTTGATGTTGACGCCCATCAATTGGGCGATCTGCGGGTTTTCGGAGGTGGCGCGCATGGCGCGGCCGAGCCGGGTGCGGTGGATGAGCACGATCAGGCCGGTCATCATCAGGGCGGCGATGAGCACGATGGCCACTTGCAGGCTGGTAATCGTCGCGCCGAAAACATCATGGTTGATGCTTGGCAGAATCGGCGGAAAGGCGTGGTAGTTGCGTCCCCAGACCAGCATCGCGAGATTCTGTAAAACGATCGAAACGCCGATGGCGGTGATCAGCGGCGCCAGTTTTGGCGCGCGCCGCAAGGGCCGGTAGGCGATGCGCTCGATGCTGAAGCCAACCGCCATGCACACCGTCACCGATGCGGCGAGGGCGACCAGAATGATGACGAACACCGGCAGGCCGCTGTCGGCCAGCAGCTTGATAACAGTCAAAGCGACCATGGCACCGATCATTACCACTTCGCCATGGGCGAAATTGATCAGCCCCATGATGCCGTAAACCATCGTATAACCCAGCGCCACCAGCGCATAGATGCTGCCGAGAACGAGGCCGTTGATGATTTGCTGGATGAAAATATCCATCGATAGGAGGCGCCTGAAATGCTACTTGTAGTCAGTCAATATGGATAAACACAATCAATGAATCCTCAAGCGCTGGCCCTCACCCCAGCCCTCTCCCGCGGGAGAGGGTGCGCGGCAGCGCGGTGAGGGC
>NZ_JBMOJE010000029.1:0-45648 GCF_049316945.1 Propionivibrio sp.
CACTGGCACTTTCAAGTTGCCGAATTCATGGTAGTTTCACGGCGCCGCGCACAGCCAGATCAGCCGGCACCAGCGGAATACCGTGCGCCACCAGATATGCCGGCGCTGCGACCACCATGCGCCGCATTTCACCAAGGCGAACGCCAATCAGGCTCGAATCGCTGAGCTCACCAATGCGCACGGAAAAATCGATGCCTTCATTAAGGAGATCGACAAGCCGGTCGGAGAGATCGAGGTCGACGCTCACCTCGCGGTTGGCGGCCATGAAAACGCTGACCAGAGGAGCTACGTGCCTGCGCCCGAAGCCGGCCGGCGCTGACAACCTCAAATGCCCGCTGGCCTTTACCCCGCCCAGGCTGACCGACGCTTCAGCGTTGGCCAGTTCGTTGAGGATGCGCTGGCAGTCTTCAAGAAAGGCCTGGCCTTCAAAGGTCAACGACAACTTGCGCGTCGTACGCGTCACCAGTCGTACGCCCAAACGTTCTTCCAGGGCATCGAGACGACGCCCTATAATCGCCGGTGTCACGCCTTCCAGGCGGGCAGCGGCCGAGAGACTGCCGCGCATCGCCGCTGAGACAAAGGATTCGATCTGCTTAAAAGCATTCATATTTCAATATTATACTTTTAGTAAAAGATCATTTGTATTTTGTACGCCTTCCATTACGATCTTTGGTGTAATACACTTCAGTCTTCTATAAGACATGGTCTAACACCTCCTATGGAAACCGTTTCAATTGCCAGTAATGCTCTTCTTGCCAGCAGCACGATCTGCTGGTTAAAGTAGGCGCCAGCCTGACTCTCGTTCATTTCGTCGAAACTGATTTATTAACCATCATCACAAGGAGTTGCCATGAGTCTCAATCTGCCTTCCGGCGTGCAAATCAATGCGCCAATTCAGCCCGGTTTCGAAACCATCCTCACCGCCGACGCGCTGACGCTGGTTGCCAAGTTGCACCGTGCCTTCAATAGCCGCCGCCTGGAATTGCTGCAGGCTCGTGTTGCTCGCCAAGCCCGCATCGATGCCGGAGAAATGCCCGACTTTCTGCCCGAGACGGCGCACATCCGCGCCGGTGACTGGAAGATCGCACCGCTACCAAAGGCACTGGAGCGCCGCCGTACCGAAATCACCGGCCCGGTCGAAGCCAAGATGATCATCAACGCCTACAACTCCGGCGCTGATTCGTACATGAGCGACTTTGAGGATTCGAACAGCCCGAAGTGGGAAAACCAGATCCAGGGTCAGGTTAATCTTTACAAGGCCATCCGCCGCGAACTCTCGTTCAAGAACGAAGTCGGCAAGGAATACACGCTCAACGAGAAGATCGCCACCCTGCAGATTCGTCCGCGTGGCTGGCACCTCGACGAAAAACACGTGACTGTCGATGGTCAACGCGTTTCCGGCGGCATCTTCGATTTCGCCCTGGTCCTCTTTCATAACGCCAAGGAACAGGTTGCACGCGGCGCCGGACCTTTCTTCTACCTGCCGAAGATGGAATCGCACCTCGAAGCCCGCCTGTGGAATGACATTTTTGTCATGGCCCAGGATCATATCGGCCTGCCGCAAGGCACCATCAAGGCTACCGTGCTGGTTGAAACCATTCTCGCTACCTTCGAGATGGAAGAAATCCTGTACGAATTACGCGAGCATTCGTCCGGTCTCAATGCCGGGCGCTGGGACTACATTTTTTCCTGCATCAAGAAGTTCAAGAAGAACAAGGATTTCTGCCTGGCCAATCGCGGTGCGATCACCATGGAAGTGCCGTTCATGCGCTCCTACGCGCTGCATCTGGTCAAGATCTGCCACAAGCGCGGTGCGCCGGCAATGGGCGGCATGAGCGCGCTGATCCCGATCAAGAACGATCCGGAAGCCAACGAAAAGGCGCTGGCCGGGATTCGTCACGACAAGACGCGCGACGCCAACGATGGTTTTGACGGCGGCTGGGTCGCTCACCCAGGCCTGGTGTCGATCGCTGCGGAAGAGTTTCAGAAGGTGCTCGGTGAGCGTCCGAATCAGTGGGAAAAGCAGCGCACTGAAACCTTCACCGCCAAGGACTTCCTCAACTTCCAGCCCGAGCAGCCAATCACCGAAATCGGCGTTCGCAACAACATCAACGTCGGCATTCACTATCTGGGAAGCTGGCTGGCCGGCAATGGTTGCGTGCCGATCCACAATTTGATGGAAGATGCCGCCACCGCTGAAATCGCCCGCTCGCAGGTTTGGCAGTGGGTGGTTTCGCCGAAGGGCAAGCTCGATGACGGGCGCAAGGTTACGGCTGAAATGGTGCGGGCAATGATTGCCGAAGAACTGCCGAAGGTCAAAGCGACCGTTACCGCCCAGGGCGAAGACACCGCTACCTACGACCAGGCCGCAGTCATCTTCGACAAGATGAGCCTGTCGCCGGAATATCCCGAGTTCCTGACGCTGCCGCTGTACGAAGCTATGGAGTAAGTTTTACGCAAGAATTGGAGAGTGGGGAAAAGCCTGCTCTCCACTCACTCTAAAGCACCACCTGCGTCCCCAGTTCCACCACCCGATTACTCGGGATCTTGTAGAAGCTCGTTGCACTGCTTGAGTTGCGGTACATGAACACGAAGAGTTTCTCGCGCCATAAAGCCATTCCTGACCCCACCTTCGGGATCAGGGTCGCGCGGCCAAGGAAAAATGAAGTCTCCATCATGTCAATAGCCAGATCTTTGGCGGCACACAGCATTAGCGCTTGTGGAATGTCGGGCTCATCCTTGAAACCGTAATGCACCGTCACCCGGTAAAAATCACCCTTCAATTCGCTGATCTCGACGCGCTCAAGCTCCGGAATATAGGGCACATCAGACACCTGTACCGAGACAATCAGCACCCTTTCGTGCAATACCTTGTTGTGCATCAGATTGTGCAGCATGGCATTCGGAACATGGTCGTTGCTTGAGGTCATGAATACCGAGGTGCCGGGAACGCGCGCTGGCATGGCCACAAGAAGGGCATCGATAAAGCTCTCCAGCTTGATCGCCTCACCACTTGTCCGCTCGGTCAATAACTGCCCGCCACGCTTCCAGGTACTCATCAGCAAGAAGACCAGAGAACCGGCAGCCAGCGGGAACCAGCCACCATCGGGAATCTTCAGGACATTGGCAAACAGGAAGGTCAACTCGACCGCCAGGAAAGCCGAAAAAAGAGCAACCGAGCGCCCCCAGCCCCAGCCCCAGCTCTTGCAAGCAACAAAGGTCGCCAGAACCGAAGTGATGACCATGTCGCCGGTCACCGCGATACCGTAGGCGGCGGCAAGGTTGTTGGTAGATCTGAAGCCGAGCACAAGAATCACCACGGCGAGAAACAAACCCCAATTTACACCAGGCAGATAGACCTGCCCCTGCGCTTTCTCGGAAGTGAATTGCACCTCGATACGTGGCAGAAAACCAAGCTGCATGGCCTGCCGGGAAACCGAGAAAGCGCCCGAGATCACGGCCTGAGAAGCAATCACCGTGGCCAGCGTGGCCAGGCCGACCAGCGGGTAAAGCAGCCATTCCGGTGCCAGGTGATAGAAGGGATTGACCGCCGCCGATGGATCGACCAACAGCAGGGCGCCCTGCCCGAAATAGTTGAGGATCAGCGACGGAAGCACGAAGCAGAACCAGGCCTGACGGATCGGCTTGCTTCCGAAATGCCCCATATCTGCATACAGCGCCTCTGCTCCGGTAACCGAAAGCACCACAGCCCCCATCGCCACGACGGCAATGGCTCGGTTTTCAAACAGGAACCAGAGGCCGTAAGTGGGGTTGATCGCCCTCAACACACCAGGGCTTGCCGCAATATTGTATAGGCCAAGCACCGCCAGCGTCGCAAACCAGATCATCATCACCGGACCGAACAGGGCGCCAACCGAAGCCGTGCCCCGGCGCTGGAAAAAGAAAAGGACAAAGAGCACCACCAGCGTCGCCGGAATGATGAAGGCGTGGAAGGCGGGGGTCGCCACCTCGAGCCCTTCCAGTGCCGAGAGTACGGAAATGGCCGGAGTGACCATCCCATCGCCATAGAACATCCCGGCCCCCAGTAGCCCGGCCAGCATGATCGCTCGCTGGCGCCTGGGCTTGCCTTTGGCGTCTTGCAGCGCCAGAGCGATGAGCGCCATGATGCCACCCTCGCCCCGGTTGTCGGCACGCATGATGAACACTACATACTTGATCGAGACGATGATGATCAACGACCAGAGGATGAGCGAAAGGATGCCAAGCACGTTTTCGGGAGTCAACGGAATCGGATGGTTTCCGGCGAATACCTCTTTCATGGTGTACAGCGGACTGGTGCCGATGTCGCCATAAACCACGCCGAGTGCTGCCAGTGCAAGAATTGCCTGCTGCGGCTTGCTCTGAATTGTTGCCTGAGGCATTTAAAGCGTCACTTTCAAACAAGGAGCCTTACCCATGCCTGGCTTCCCGGGTCTTCGATAGCTGCAAAAGGGTGACTAGAAAATGGTAAGTGGGGAGTGAGGAGCATACAGCGCCTCACTCCCCACTCCCCATTTCATTTACGCGTATCAAATGCGCGTGACGCTTACTCTATGAAGCAGAGCACCGCCCCCTTGGCCACGGTGTCGCCGCTCTTTAACTTGATCCCCTTGACGATCCCGTCACAGGGCGCAACAAGCGCGTTTTCCATCTTCATGGCTTCGAGAACCACAATAGCCTCGCCCTTGGTGACGACATCGCCAACGTTCTTCAGGTACTTGATGATCATTCCCGGCATCGGCGCCAGCATGCGCGTGCCATGTGCTTCAGCGGCTGGACTGGTGTTTGGAGCCGCAGCAACGGTTACCACAGCTTTGGGCGCCGCGACCGGAGCGGCCGCAGAAACTGGAGCCACCGCCGCCCGCGGCGCGGCCATCACCGGAACATCGCCGGTCGGGTCCACTTCGACATTGAAGTATTCGTTGTCGAGGAAAACGTTGAAGGTGCGTACCCTTTCCGACTTGGCCGGGGTATCGGTCTTGCGTTCAACCAGTTCGCCGGCCTTGGCCTTCTTGACCAGTTCATCCAGTTTCTTGACGGATTCCATGGTGATCGGCTTGACGCTGGCCGGAACTTCGGCCCTGCCGTATTTCCACTCAAGGAATTTCCTGCCGGTCACCGGGAACTGGGCGTAGATGAGCAGGTCGTCCATGTCGACGGCCA
Source organism: Propionivibrio sp. (assembly GCF_049316945.1). Lineage (GTDB taxonomy): Bacteria > Pseudomonadota > Gammaproteobacteria > Burkholderiales > Rhodocyclaceae > Propionivibrio. The sequence goes on from NZ_JBMOJE010000029.1 coordinate 5,164, forward strand.
GATCGCCGATTTCCGCCTTGGCCTTTTCCAACTCGGGCTCAAGCACTTCGGCCGGACGGCAGGTAATTGGCTCTTCGCCGCGCGGATAGCCTTTCAATGCTTTCTTCTGCACTTCAGCATCGATCGGAACGGCCGTCTTGCCGTACAAGCCGTAACACAGATCCTTCACCTGACCGGTGATCATCTTGTAACGCTCTTCAGGCGTGTCATGCAGCACGTTGTTGACCGTCTGCACGCCAACAATCTGGCTGGTCGGCGTCACCAGGGGAATCTGGCCGAGATCCTTGCGAACCCGTGGCAGTTCCTTGTAAACCTCGTCGATCTTGTCCAGTGCATCCATTTCGCGCAACTGATTGACCAGGTTGGAGAGCATTCCGCCCGGCGTCTGGTGCAACAGCACGTTGATGTCGATGATCGAAATCTTGGAGTCGTCCAGCAGGTGCTTGTATTTGGGAAGAATCTGCTTCTCGAGGACTTCGTTGATCGCCGCCAGCTTGCGGATATCGAAACCGGTATCGCGGTTGGTTCCCAGCAGGGTCATCACCAGCGGCTCGATGGCCGGATGTGACGTGCGATAGGCATAAGGCGTCATGCAGGTGTCGATAATGTCGATACCCGCTTCAATCGCCTTGAGCTGACTCATCGACGCCATGCCGGAAGTGAAATGGCTGTGCAGATGGATAGGAACCGTCACGACAGCCTTCAGCGCCTTGACCATCTCATACACATCGTACGGCGCAATCATGCCGGCCATATCCTTGATGCAGATGGAGTCGGACCCCATATCCACCAGCTCTTTGGCTTTGCCCACGTAGTAGTCGAGGTTGTAAACATCGCCGCCGAGGCGCGGCTCGGTCAGGGTGTAGCAGATGCAGCCTTGAAAATGCTTGCCGCTCTTCTTGATCTGCCTGACGACCGTCTCGAAGTTCCGGTAGTCGTTCAGCGCATCGAAAGTGCGGAAAATATCCATGCCGTTTTCCGCCGAACGGTCGACGAATGCCGTCGCCACGTCATCGGCGTAGTTGCGATAGCCAACCAGGTTCTGGGCACGCAACAGCATGCTGAACGGTGTTTTCTTGGCGTAGCGCTTGAGCGTACGCAGGCGCTCCCACGGATCCTCGTTCAGGAAACGGTGCATGGTGTCGAAAGTCGCTCCGCCCCATGTCTCGAGGGCCCAGAAGCCGACTTCATCCAGCATTTCGGCAACCGGAATCATGTCTTCGGTACGCCCACGCGTAGCAAACAGGGACTGATGCCCGTCGCGCAGGCTAAGATCCATGATCTTCACCGGATTACTTGCTGGCGGACGATCACTGGCGTAATTCATTGCGGTCATTACTAGGTTGTCGCTCATCTGTCTGCTCCCACAAGGACTTTGAAATTGGATACTGAAACGCTATCTAGCGTTGGAAAATGCCCGCAACTGAACCATCCGGCGCCCGCTCATCATTTCCATGCGCCCAGATTGCGCCCACTGACCTGGATCGGTCGGAATATTACTACCCGAAGATAGCGGTTCAGCCTGATAACTGGCCGCTTCTTCTTCCTGCTGCAAGTAGAGTTGTACTGCCGCCAGTGCCGCCGCTACTTTTTTTCCTGCTTTCTGCATTATTTCACCCCTTAAACTTGACCACCAAACGGGCATGACTTTGTAAGGCACCCCAAATCATGAAAGTCCTGCCCGTTTCCCTCACCCCGACCCCTCTCCCAGAGGGCGAGGGGAGGTTCGAGAGTCGCCAGCGCGACTTTCACGGTAATCACATCGGAATGTTTCCGTGCTTCTTCATGGGATTGGTGTCACGCTTGTTCTGCAATATCCCCAGCGCCTTGATGATCCGGGCGCGCGTCCTGGAGGGGATAATGATGTCATCGATGTAACCCCGTTGTGCAGCGATATAGGGGTTGGCAACGGTTTCGTGGTACTCCTCTTCCTTTTCCGCCAGGTAGGCGGCGGGGTCCCCGGATTCTCTGGCCTGGCGACCATAAAGAACTTCGGCTGCGCCTTTTGAGCCCATGACGGCGATTTCGGCACTCGGCCAGGCGTAGTTGATGTCCCCGCGCAAGTGCTTGGACGACATGACGCAATAGGCGCCACCGTAGGCCTTTCGCGTAATGATCGTCACCTTTGGCACGGTCGCCTCGGCATAGGCATAGAGCATCTTTGCACCATTACGGATCACGCCGCCGTATTCCTGCGCCGTACCCGGAAGGAATCCGGGCACATCGACGAAAGTGACGACTGGAATGTTGAAACAGTCGCAGAACCGCACAAAGCGCGCTCCCTTGATCGACGAATCGATGTCGAGCACCCCGGAAAGATAAGCCGGCTGGTTGGCGACGATGCCGACGCTTACCCCGTTGTAGCGGGCAAAGCCGACCAGCAGGTTGGGCGCAAATTGCTCCTTGATCTCAAAGAAATCGCCGTTATCGACCGTCTCACGGATGACATCCTTCATGTCATACGCGGCGTTCGGATTGTCCGGGATGATCGTGTGCAGGACTTCTGACCGCCGATCCGCCGGATCGGAACACGGCAAGATGGGCGCCGTTTCAAAATTATTCTGCGGCAGGAAGGACAGCAGCCGCTTGATGTAAATGATGGCATCTTCGGTCGAGTCAGCAGCGTAGTCTGAAATCCCGCTCTGCGAGGAGTGCATGTCAGCACCGCCCAGTTCTTCCACGGTCACGTCTTCATGGGTCACCGACTTCACCACCTTGGGGCCGGTCAGGAACATGTACGAGTTGAGCCGCTCCATGACGACGAAGTCAGTCAGCGCCGGCGAGTACACGGCGCCACCGGCGCAGGGCCCGAGGATGGCGGAAATCTGCGGAATGACGCCAGAGGCCATCACATTGCGCAGGAAAATTTCCGTATACCCGGCCAGGCTTTCGATACCCTCCTGAATTCGCGCGCCGCCCGAATCGTTCAGGCCGATAACCGGAGCACCGTTCTTCATGGCCAGATCCAGAATCTTGCAGATCTTCTCGGCAAAGGTCTCAGATAGCGAACCGCCAAGGACAGTGAAATCCTGTGCGAAAACGTAAACAATCCGACCGTTGATAGTGCCGTGACCGGTGACCACACCGTCACCCGGAATGACCGTCTCCTCCATGCCGAAATCCCGGCAGCGGTGGATTTTGAACATGTCGAACTCTTCGAATGAGTCCTGATCGAGAAGCAGATCTATCCGTTCCCGGGCAGTCAAACGCCCCATTGCGTGATGCTTGTCAATTCTTTCCTGCCCCCCGCCCAGACAGGCTTCTGCCCGGAGTTGCAGGAGGTGATCCAGTTGCTTGTTCGTATCCATTCTATGTCCCTGAGAAGGAGAAATCTGTGTTCAGTGTTGAACCCAGCGGGGTTTTCAGATACCCGAGGTTCCGCATCAAGCGGGTTCCGTCGCTAATCGACGTCACAGCCATTTTCAGGAGTGCGATTCTAGCCGTTTTCGACGAAAGAGAGGAACTGTTCTTTTGAATGATTGTCATTGGCAAAGTTCCCCGAAGTCTTGATCGCCGTGATCAATTTCCAGCCTGGCAGTTAATTTTCAGCGTTCGCAGGGTTCGCAGCGTTCATGATCCTGCGCCGCCAAGGCCGACAACAATTTTGGCAGATCGACGGGTTTGAACAGCACGGTCCAGCGGGAAGACTGTGTCAACTGGATACGGTCAGGTGATCCATCCCCGGTCAACAAAACAGCCTTGATCGGCTTCGACGAACGCTGCTGAATGGCATCAAGCAATTGCATCCCATTCATTCCGGGAAGACGAAAGTCGGAAATATAGAAATCAGCAAGCGCGATTTCAGAACTTGACAAAGCGGCTTCGGCATGGCCAAAGGTCATGACGCTCATGCCGAGCGATGCCAGCGCAAACTCGAGGGCCTGTGCAACAATGAAATCATCTTCGATGACCACCACACTTCGCCCGGCGAAACCGTGCGAAACCTCGTCGTTTTCAGATGTCGGCAGTATCCGGTAGCGCTCGTGATTTGCCAGCGCTTCAACCTCTTCAACCAATGGCAGACTGATCTCGAATACAGTACCTCGGCCCAAGCGGGAGCGGCAACTCACCTGGGCATTGAGTAATTTTGCCAGGCGTCTGACGATGGAGAGGCCGAGTCCCAAGCCTTGCACTCGATCCCGCGCCGGATTGCCGACCTGGAAATACTCCTCGAAAATATCCGCAAGGTGCTCGGGGGCGATGCCGATCCCGGTATCCCATACCTGGATCAGCGCTCGCTTGCCGCGTCGGCGGATGCCCACCAGAATGCCGCCCTGTTCGGTATATTTAATGGCGTTGTCGATCAGGTTACGGAGCAAATTCTGGAGCAAAACGGGGTCAGTCAACAGCCTCATCCCTCTAGCCGGGTAATAGAGCATCAAGCGCAAGCCTTTTTTCGTCACCAAGGCTGAAAATTCGGCTTCGATCCTGGCAAAAATGGCTTCGGACAGTATTTCCTCAGGAAAAGGCTGGACCATGCCGGCATCGAGTTTTGAAATATCGAGTAATACATTCAGAAGATCCCCCAAGGTACGAACCGACAGGGAGAGGTAATCGCTGATCTTTTTCTGATCTTCACTGAGCTTGGTTCTGCCCAAAGCATCGTTGAACAGGTTGATGGCTTGTATCGGTTGCCGCAGATCGTGGCTGGCTGAGGCAAGAAAGCGCGATTTGGCCAGGCTGGCATTTTCTGCGGCCTGTTTTGCGGCGATCAGTTCCGCCTCGGCCAGCTTGCGGGCGGTGATATCGCTCAGGGCAATGCGTACCCCGGGCGCATTGCCTGAGGTGCGTTGCCAGTCCAGTTGTGCATGAAAGACCGAACCATCGCCACGTTGCAACGCCAGTTCCGTTTTACCTTGCGCTTCGTTCAGGAAATGCCGGGTCCAGCGATCCTGATCTTCATGAACGACTAAAGAGGTGAAGCTTATGTGCAGCAGCTTCTTTCGCTCTCTCCCGAGCAGCGTGGCACCGTTAAGGTTGATCTCCGAGATCCGGCCGCTGAGCGTGAGGGTGAGATAGCCGACCGGGGCAAACTCATAAAGATCGACATAGCGGTCGCGCGATTCTTCCAGGGCAATCTGGGATTGCCGCAACGATTCGTTCTGCATCTCCAGTTCGATCTGGTGCACATGCAACTCATGCAGCAAATCGCTGGCCGGGGGCGCCAGGCTCTCGGCCAGCGGAGCATTTGCAGACTGCGCCTCGGCCGCCGTACGCAGTTGGGCATCGTTATTAAGTTGGCCGGACGGGTTCATGAGCCTCTCTTCTCGATAAGTGCGCTACGGGTCTGCAGCGAATCAATCGCCTCCATTGTCATAATGGGTCGCGAAAATGCACGCCTGCCAATTTATTTGCAGGGTGGCTCTGCATTTCCTTCGGTCAGATAAGCGGACCAAGGGTTTTCAGCGAATCAATGGTTACCATTGCCAGAAGCATAGCCTGCCCTTGCCGATCCCGCTAGCAATTCCGAGGCAATTTTTCAGTGCCGGCCTCAGTTTGGCCCTATCGACTGGCGTGCGTTTTATGCCGGAAGCTTTGACCGACTGATCAATCATGCAGCAAAGCTTGTTGCTCGTTCATTGGCCTGCGCTTGACAGAATTTGCCAGTCTCGCGGCTCGGCGACATACTGGCGAACCGTGCAATTGTTGCTGTTTTTCTGGAGATTGTGGTGCGTTTCATCCGAAAAAAATTATTGCGGCATGCCGGCCCCGTGCTGGGTGCTGTTCTGGCGCTGATGGCGACCTCGGCCGCCGCTACCACCCATTCCGCGCAGATCATCTGCCATTACACCTACGGCGGTGAAACGAAACAGCTGGTGGCGCTACCGGTGTCATCGCCCTATGCCGCCAAGGGCATAGCGGTGGGATCGTTTTTCCACTTTCGCCTCGTGTTTCAGGAAGAGCCGGCTGATCTGGCGTCAATCAAGGTCTATACCTACGCCCAGCGTGAAGATGGTCCGCTGCTGATTCATCAGGCGACTTACCCTTATCCGCCAATTGACCACGCTGCTGCACCCTACGGCTTTAGCGGTTTGCAGTTTGTCTATGAGCCGATGCGTGACGGCGAACTGCAGTACTGGTGTGAACTTTCAACGGCAGAAAAATCGGCCGGGAGTGCCGCGCAATGAAACATCTGCTGGTTTTTCTTATGGCCCTGATCACCCTTTCTGCCGCGCAGGCTGATCCGGTGCGCCTGGTCTTCGTCGGCGATATCTTGCTCGACGACGGTCCGGGGCAGGTGATTGCCTCGGGACGCGACCCCTTCGCGCCGTTCGCTGCGCAGTTGCGCGATGCCGATTTCACCATCGGCAATCTGGAGTGCCCGATCGCCACGCTCGGCAAGGCGCTCGAAAGCAAGATTTTTTCCTTCCGCGCCGACCCGCGTGTGGTGCCGCTGCTCAAGGGGCGCTTCGATGCGCTGGCGGTGGCCAACAATCATTCGGGCGATTACGGCAAGGCGGCTTTCCTCGAAACGCTGAGTCATCTCGATCACGCTGGCATCCCGTACTTTGGCGGCGGGCGCGACCTGGCCAGCGCGCATGCGCCGCTGTGGATCGAGCGCCAGGGTTTGCGCATTGCCGTACTGAGTTACAACGAGTACAAGCCACGCTCGTTCGAGGCCGGCCCGGATTGGCCGGGCATCGCCTGGAGCGAAGACAGTCAGGTGGTCAGCGACATCCGCGCGGCGCGGGCGGCCGGGGCCGATCTGGTCATCCCCTTCATGCACTGGGGCTGGGAACTTGAGCCCAACCCGAGCGAACGGCAGCGGCAACTGGCGCGCACGATGATCGATGCCGGCGCTGACGTAGTAGTTGGCGGCCATCCGCATGCCACGCAAGGCGCCGAGTATTACCGTGGCAAGTTGATTGTTTATAGCCTGGGTAATTTCGTTTTCGACGGCTTTGAGTCGCCGGAGGCGAAGCGCGGCTGGTTGCTGCGCCTGACGCTGGACCGCCAAGGGCTGCTCGCCTGGGAAACCGTGGCGGCGCAGATGGACGCGGAAGGCACGCCGTACCCGGTACCGGGTGAGTTGATGCCCTGTGGCACAGGCGGCCTGGAAGGGGCGTCAATAGGCGTTCTGCAATGCGTGACGCCGGGGAGCCTTTAAACACGGCACTGTTCAGGCACCTGTGCTGTAGATCGCCTGTCCATAAGGGCTACAGCCAGGTTATTTCCCGAAAAGACGCGAAGAGGTTTTCAGGATTATTCTGTGCGTGTTGGTAATTAATCCTAAAAAGGGCAGTTGACCACAGCGAACACGGCGAACACAACGGAAAAACAAGAGCTTGCAATGTTTTCATGATTCACCCTTTGGGTAAGCCATGAAATCCTGAAAACCTGAGGCTTTTCGCCGTGCCCGCCGTGTTCGCCGTGGTTAAACTGAGGTTTTAAGGTTAATTTCAAAAGGAGTGATCGTGTTGCGTATCGTCGTGGCGCCGGATTCTTACAAGGGCAGCGTGTCGGCAGTGGGCGTCGCCGAAGCCATGGAACGTGGAATCCTGCAGGTGTTCCCAAACGCGGAGGTGCGCAAGATCCCTATCGCCGACGGCGGAGAAGGAACCGTGGAAGCGCTGGTTAGCGCGACCGGCGGACAGTTGCAGCAGGCACAGGTCAGTGGTCCACTCGGTGAAAAAATCACCGCTCAGTGGGGTGTGCTGGGCGATGGCCAGACCGCCGTCATCGAGATGGCCGCCGCCTCGGGGCTGACTCTGGTGCCAACGGACAAGAGAAATCCCGGGATCGCCACGACTTACGGCACCGGGGAACTGATTCGAGCCGCACTCGATGCCGGCCTACGCAAGATCATCATCGGCATGGGCGGCAGTGCGACCAACGACGGCGGCAGCGGGATGGCTCGCGCTCTGGGCGTCCGCTTTACCCGCGACGACGGACAGGAACTGCTTGAAGGCGGTGCGGCGCTGGCGGGACTGCAGCAAATCCATTTGGCGGGGCTTGATCCCCGGCTTCTGGAAACTGAAATCACGGTCGCCTGCGACGTGGATAACCCGCTTTGTGGGCCGCGCGGAGCGTCCGCTGTTTTTGGTCCGCAAAAGGGCGCGACGCCGGAAATGGTGGCAGAACTGGACGCGGCGCTGGCTCATTTCGCCGCTTGTGCGCGGGAAGCGACCGGCCGGGATGTGGCCGAGATGTCAGGCGCGGGAGCGGCCGGCGGACTGGGCGCCGGAATGATGTTCTTCACGCCGGCGAAGCTCAGGCCCGGGGTAGAGATCGTGCTGGCCGCCGTCGGTTTTGCCGAACTGGTCAAAAAGGCTGCGTTCGTTATCACCGGGGAGGGCCGCACCGACTTCCAGACGGCTTTCGGCAAGGCGCCGGTCGGTGTGGCGAAGGTCGCGAAAAAATTCAACGTTCCGGTGTTTTGTTTATCCGGAGGTTTGGGCGAAGGCTCTGACGATGTGTTGGCACGGGGCATCGACGCCACGATGAGTGTCTGCGACAAGCCGATGACGCTGGAAGAATGCATGAGCGCGGGGGGCGCGCTGATCGAATCGGCTTCGGCACGGTTGTGCCGGATCATCAAGGCGGCGCGTTTGATCCGGTAAGCGTGTCGTCAAGACGATCATGAAAGGCTTCGCCAACAGCGCAGAAAAAAACAGCTATCGTCATCATCGCCGGCACAGCCAATGAATACGCCACTGTTCAGGCATGCACTCTGCAGATCGCCGATCCATGCGGCCTGCAGACTCGTATCCTGCAGGGTGGGTGCGCTACGCTTATCCACCCTGCAAATTCCGGACCAGCCGCAATCCGGCCGGCAGGGATTCGCCGAAAGCGCGGCGTTCGTCGGCCTTGTCGAGTTCGACGACGGTTTTGATCTGCTTGATCCAGGTGGCGCTGGCGTTGATTGCTGTCAGGCGAGCCAGCACACGGTCGCGCAGTTCATCCGGCAGGTCACGCGAACGGTCACCGGTCAGGCGAGCAAGCTGCGTGGCGGCAAAGGCGGCTGGCTCGACCTTCTTCCAGTCGACGGCCAGCACCGCTTCCAGCCAGCGGCCGGCGACTTCGGGCGGTACCACCTGGTGCGCGCTGCCATACAGCGACTGGCGCGCGCCGATGCGGCCGAGTACCCACCAGCCGAGCGCCTTCTCGGAGGCTTTGCGCAGCCGTTCGAGCAACCAGTCGCCGACTTCGACCTTGTGCTCGATGGGCAGCCTTTCGAGCGAGGCGGCAAGGCGCAGCATATCGTCGTGACTGCCGGAGATGGCCGTCGCCAGGCGACCGCGCGTCTTCGCGGTCAACTCCTTTTCCAGTTCGGTTCCGAGTTCAACCAGCAGCTTTTCCTGGATTGCTGACGGCAAGCCGCCTGCGGCACGGCGCCACAGCGTCCACCACTCCGACCAGTTCTGGCTCTCGCCGACGTACTCGATGCCTTGCTCATGCAGGGTGCACAGTTGCTCGATGCGCCACTCGTCGAGCGGATAGCCAAGCCCCGGGCGCAGGCAGAATCCGGCGAGGTTTAGCCACAGGCGTTCGTGTTCGGCCGAGCGCCGCCGACGCCGTGCGCGTTGCATCAATGCGTCGAAAATCGCGCGCAGCAGCGGCGTTTCCCAGCTTTCACGCTTGCCCAGATGGTGCTCAAGCTGGCTGCGCAGGCGCCGCACTTCCTTGCGCATTTCCGTACTTTCCTGCACCTGCGAGCGCGCGCCGAAAATATTCTCGATACATTGCACGGCGTCGGCAAAGCGCGGTGGCAGGGCTTCTGCTGCAACCACGGGCTCGCCGTCACCACCACGCAACTGGAATTCGAGCAGCCAGCGACGCTTGGCTTCTTCCGTGCTGACGCAGTGCAGTTCCAGGGTGCCGATTTCGGTCATCGAGGTAATCAGTTGCACCCGCACTTCCCGCTGCGTGCTGCCGGCATGCGGCTGCACGACAGTGGCAATCGGCGGCAAGCGGACGAAATCCTCGTCATTCAGTTCCGCGATTTCGCCGGGCTGATAGACGGTGTCGGCCACCGAAGAGGCGAGGTGAAAGCGCACCGGTTGACCAAGGCGCAAGCTGAAGGTGCGCTCCGATAACTGGATTTCGTGCCCTTCTTCGCTGCCGCGCGGCAGGATGCACAGGCCGCGCCGCACCTCGCCCTCGTCTTCGAGAACCAGGAAGTAGCTGCGCGCCGATCCGCCTCCGATCCGCCGCCCATCTCCCTTTTTCAGCAGGGCGTAAGCAACGGCGCCGCGCGCTACGGCGATGTCGGGATTGTCGTTGTGCAGGACGCGCAGCGCGCCACCGCGCCAGTCGCCAAGGGTACTTTGCAGGCGCTCGGCAAGCGCCTCGGCACGAAAAACGCCGCCGTTGAAGAGCAGCGTATCGGGCACCGGCAGTTGCTCTTCGCTGCTCTCGTCGGTCAAAGCCTGACGTGCCGCCTGCGCATGCCGTTTGAGAAAGGCGGCGACATGGCGGGTGATCGCCGGGTCGGCGGGATAGGGCAGGCCGAACTCGACGAGCGCGGCGCGCCGTTGATGGAGCGGCTCATCCGGCGACACGTGCGGAAAGAAGCCATCGACGATCAGTTGCAGGACTTCGTCGCGTTTCAAATCGATGGTCCGGGCGCCGCCGATCAGCTTCGATCCGCCACCTAGCAGCGTCACCTGCACGGCCTCCGGCGCCCCGGCTGAGAGCAGTTGTTCCTTGGCCGCACGGCAGCGCGCCGTAAGTTGCGAGAAGCGCGCCGCGCTCAGTTTTGCCTCGCTGCCCGGCAGGCGCGATTCGACCAGATGGGCGAGCGCCAGATCCATGTTGTCGCCACCGAGCATCAGATGGTTGCCCACGCCGATCCGCGTCAGTTCCGGCTCGCCATCGTGCATCGCTACCTGGATCAAGGTCAGGTCGGTGGTGCCGCCGCCGACATCGCAAACCATCAGTAGTTTCGTTTCGGCCAGTTCCTCGGCGAGGCGCTGCTGATGGCGAAACAGCCAGTCGTAAAACGCCGCCTGCGGCTCCTCAAGCAGCCGCAGATGAGGCAAGCCAGCCTGCCGCGCCGCTTCCAGCGTCAGCGCCCGTGCACCCTCGTCGAAGGAGGCGGGAACGGTCAGGATGACCTGCTGCTGTTCCAGCGGTGATTTTGGAAAGCGGTGCAGCCAGGCAGCACGGACATGCGCCAGATAGCTGGCGCTGGCGGCCACCGGAGAGACCTTGGCGACATCGTCGTCGGCACCCCACGGCAGGATCGGCGCCATGCGGTCGACCAGCGCGTGCGACAGCCAGCTCTTGGCACTGGACACCAGCCGCCCGGGAACCTGGGCGCCGAGATCGAGCGCCAGTCGGCCGGTGAGCACCGGATCATTGTCGTTAGTCGTTGTCCATGGCAGTTGCAGATCGCCGGGGCTGATTTCACCTGCTACCGGATGGAAACGGACCGAAGGCAGCAACGGTCGCGCCGCCACCTGGCCGGGGCCAACCAGTTGCTCGATCTCGAACAACTCGACCTGCTGCGTGCCGGGTGTTGCGTAAGCGACGACGGTATTGCTGGTGCCGAGATCGATACCGACGATGTATTGCTGTTTCATGGCAATCGGACGCTGTGAAGAAATTCAGAAAACCCTACCGCAGAGGCGCGGAGGCGCAGAGGTTTCGCAGAGAAAACCTTAGAGAACACTGGATTTCCTCTGCGTTTTCTCTGCGCCTCTGCGCCTCTGCGGTAGATTCTAACTATTTTCACAGACTCTCAGTCCGCAGCCCCGCCGCGCACGTCGAACTCGACTTTCCAGTGTGCCGTTGCATCGTGCGGCAGGGCTTCGAGTTCGAGCGTTCCGGCCTCGGTCACCCGCGCCCGCAGTTTGACGCGCACCACTTCACCGGCGGCCCGGCCTGCGCTCGGCAGCGTGGTCTGGATCTCGTCGAGTTCCTGGAGTTCTTCGGGTTCCCATTCTTCAAGCAACGTACCGACCTGGTCCTGGCGACGAACCGACGAGCCGAAGAAGCGGAACCGCACCTGCTCGCCGACAACCAGGCCGAATTCCTGGGCCGACAAGGCCGCCTCGCTGCCCTCCTCCATACCGAACGGCGCCAGGCACAGCGCCTGTAGCGGCGGTTCCATGCCGGGCACGGCAGGCATCACCGATTCGACGGCGACGTAGTAGGAACGCGCCGTGCCGCCACGGATGCGCACACCTTGGCCGCGCCGAACATAGCCGTAATAGGCGGCACCGCGGGCGACGGCCAGATCGAGGTCGGCGCCTTCGAGCGGGCGGGCGGCGGGGGCTCCTTCGGCGGTCAGCCAGGAATTGATCGTCGCCAGCGTGCGCTTGGCGAGCAGGTCGGATTTGAAGACGCCGCCATTGAACAGCACGGCGGTCGGATGAAGAAAAGTTGCGCCGGTCGGCAACTGGCCGGTGAAACCTTCGAGATCGTCCGTTGCCGCCACTTGCCGGGCCAGGAAGGCCGCCAGATGGCGGGTAACCGCTGCGTCCTGCGCGTAAGGCAGACCGAGCTGGGTTAGGCCGGCGCGACCGCGTCCCTGCGGACGATCGGCGATGGCCGCCGCCGGGAAGAAACCTTCGAGCAGCGTTGCCGTCAGTTCAGCCCGCGTCAGTTCGCTGCGGATCGAGCCGCCGATCAGCTTGGCGCCACGACTGGCGATGACCAGCGGCACGGTTTCGACATCCGCATCGCTGAGCAGCGTTTCCTTCGCCGAACGGCAGGCGTGGGTCAGGCCGCGCAGTTGCCAGGCGTCGAGCTTGGTGCCTTGCGCCGACAGTTTGCCGGCGACGGCATAGGCCAGCGCCAGATCCATGTTGTCGCCGCCGAGCAGGATGTGTTCGCCGACCGCCACCCGGTGCAATTCGAGGACGCCTTCGCGTTCGAGCACGGCGATCAGCGAAAAGTCGCTGGTGCCTCCACCGACGTCGACGACCAGGATGATTTCACCCGGCCGCACCTGTTTGCGCCAGCCGCCGGCGCTCTTCTGAATCCAGCTATAGAGCGCTGCCTGCGGCTCTTCGAGCAGGATCATGTGCGCACAGCCAGCCGCCTTGGCCGCTTCGGCCGTCAGTTCGCGGGCGGCCGGATCGAAGGAGGCGGGAATGGTGACGACGATTTCCTGATCGACGAAGGGTGCATCGGGTTGCGCCTGATCCCACGCGGCGCGCAGGTGGGCCAGATAACGCTGCGAGGCTTCGAACGGCGACAGACGTTCAACTTCCGGCGGCGCGTCGTTGGGCAGGATGGCGGCGCGACGATCGACACCGGCGTGGCAGAGCCAGCTCTTGGCGCTCAAGACCAGACGGATCGGCGTTGCCGCCCCGCGACTGCGCGCCATTTCACCGACGGCAAAGTCCTGATCGGAGGTCCACGGCAGGCTCAGGTCGCCTTCCGCCAGTTCGCTCGGGTGCGGCAGGTAGATGAACGATGGCAGCAGGCCGAGCGACTCGACCGAACCGGGCGCGGTCAACTGCGGAATCGGCATGATCTCCTGAACGACCTGCTCGCCATCACAACGTTCGATATCGACGTAGGAAAGGGCGCAATGGGTGGTGCCCAGATCGATGCCGATGGAAAATCTGGCGTCGTTCATTTTTGCTTCGCTCATTTTAGCTTCGCTCATAATTCCACCTCCGCCGGCGCGACAATGCGCAGTTCGTGACCGCTGGCCAGCTTGGGCAGACGCGTTTCGTCCACCCGCCAGCCACGGTGCGTGATACTGCCCTTGAACGGCGGCTGGCCGACGACGTTGCCGGTGATGCGGATCGCGGCGGCATCGAAGCCTGCGGCCAGAGAGATACGGCTGCCTTCGGCTTCGTCGCGTACCGGGTTGATGGTGAAGTTGTCGCGCAGCACCTTGCGACAGCCTTCATGCACCACGCGCGCGGCGGCGCCGACATCGGCGTCGGCATAGGCGGCGACGTCTTCCTGGATGAAGTCGATGAAGCGCGCCTCGCGCTGCAGCAGGCCGAGCAGTTGCCAGGCGCCTTCCGGCGCGGCTTCGCGCAGCGGAACAACAACGGTCTTTGGCGCGACAGGCGCAGGCGTGGTCGCAACAACGGGTGCCGACGGTTCGCTACGCTGTACGCCGTCGCGCAAGTCCTGGACGCGGGCGGCAAATTCGCTATCGGCAATGATCGTGAAAAAGCTGCTGATGGCGAGGGAGATTCTGCTTAACAAGGAGGGATTGGCTTGTTTCATGGAATGGTCCTGATGTTTAAGTTTGCCGCTGTCGCGGCTCGGAAAAATTCACTGGAATCGTGCTTTGAAATTCGGCCACGGCAGTACCGGGCATCTCAGGCGAGTGTCGCGCCGGGTCTTCTTTGAAGAGGGGACAATCGTTCTGGTTTGCGCATGGTAGCTAACGCAAGGCGGATACGCAACGCCAGTCGGGGAACATCGCAGGGCTTGACGGCTACCCGACGATGCGCTCCAAGCGTCATTGCTGCAGTGCAATATAAACCATTTTATCGTTTTCGGGCACGAGAGCACGACAATAACGCATCGTTACGTTGAAGCTGACCTTGCGATGAAGGAAAAAGCTCTAGCGCGACTGGATGCGCCGGACACTACATTGCGTCGATTCAGTGCTCCGGATTCGCTCATGAAGTTCCTCCAAACGCTGTAACCATGCATAGGGGTCGGATGGAGCCAGCTACCTCAAAACTGAGCGCCCACTTACTTGCAGAACCTGCCATTCAAGAAATAAATGCTCGGCACCGCAGTCGGGGTCGGCTTCAGACTGTAAGCGGCCTGATGACTTTTCCATACCCAACTGCCGCTGTACTCTGTTTCCTGCCTTTCGACTCCATCAGCGCTTGATGACAGCCACCGACCCATTGCCGGCAGTCGGGGTTTTTGAAAAGCAGCAATTCGCCGCGCATGCCGAAAAATGAGAAGCAGCCGTTCGAAATCCATAAAGCTGCTTTGCCCAGGAAACTTACGGTCTCCGATTACTCGGACACCGCTTCCCTGCGCTAGAAAGTCGTACTGACAACTCATTTCACGGGACTGTAACCCGCTGGATATATCTCCGATCACGGCGAACAAGTTGATTCGGCACTGATCGATGTGCTGCGGCTGCTCCAACAAGAGTGCGAAGCTGGCCCTTTAGTTGTGAAGGCGTTACCAATCGCAGAAGTGATGAAAACCATATAACGCATTCGATGGAGTCTTACCCCATCGATTCTACGCAAGAATTAAAGCGCCCCTGGCTCCTCTGATTCCCTTTGATTCAATGCACTTTGATTTGCGAAAACGAATTCAGACAAGCGTGAACGAGACACTAACGGAATCGACCATCACTTCGGGTCGCAGGGGTTTCCGTCCCTTGGGCGTTTCGCCTTCCACCAGACGCACCACGCCATATTGCTCAAGCTTTCTGAGTGTTCGGGAAAGGTTTGACGCCTTTCGTTGCGTCAGTTTTTCAAGCTCTGCAATGGATTGGGGATGCTCCTCGGCAATCACCTTCAACAGATGGCGATTTTCCTCCGTGAATACATTGGCCGCCGCCTTCAGCGACGTAAACCAGAGCTTGGGCGCATCCGATTCCACCTTGATTTTTCCGCTTGCCACGGCCAGCGTCCAGCGCTTCATTTCCTCGTAGGGAGCAATCCCGATATTCAGCTTAGTCATCATTTGACTCCTTCAAAACCCGATCGACTTCCCGCCAAAAATCCGCCAGCAACATTTCTGGAGACTCGAATCCATATTGCCGACCAAGGTCGCCCCGTGTGCGATGCCAGTGGTCGAACGGCTCTTGTTTGCCAACCCGGTGTGCATTGTCGAAACCAAGCATCCGGCTCCCGCGTCGATCATGCATGGTGAGCGAGTAGTTCACCCCGTGCGGGATGGCTTCACTACTCGGCACCTCTCGGACGACGAACTTAACCCAGAAGCCAAGCCGCTCGTCGACGACCATGGTCACGCCCATCGAGGCTCAGCAAATATTCCCATCTCGTTGCAGTAGTCATGACATATCACCTGAGTGATAAGTATAGAGGCACGAATGATCCCCTGGCAAGAAATATGGGGTCATAAGAAGACAGCGCCGGGTTCCGCAAACGACAAAACCGAGCCACCTTTTGATTGACGGGGGTTTCGGGTTGTTGCGACCTCGGTGGGTTGAAAATCAGGGGAATGTGCCGGTTAATCGACCCTGGCCCCTTTGATTTTTTGCTTTGATTTTTACTTTTTTTACTAGTTTACTAGTAACTTAAATACATATTAGTGGGTATTTTAAGTACCTAAAAGTATGAATATAGTTGCTCATGAATTAACGTGGATTTACTACATGGAATTCATCGGTCGAGCAAACTTGGCCTTCCCTATTCTATTCAACGGCATTGCCGGCAAGAACGAGGCCGGAAGAATGCTCCGAATAATTAGTTGTCGTTCAAATCGTAACTGACATCGCCTCCACAAAATGCTCAAGCCCCTGAGCTTCAGGATTATGCGGGACGCCTTAATCGAACATCAGCGTGGATTGCCATGAAATTCGAACGATCAGCCGCCATTGGATTCAGAATTGCTAGCCACAAAATAGGAAAACCCGATGTCACACATTTATGATGAAATGTATTTCGGCACATCAATGGTACGGCCACAGTATCGTGAGTTTGATAAGTGGCTGGCGTGTCAGCCGCCACATCTGATTGAACAGAAAAGGGCCGAAGCTGAACTCATTTTCCACCGTGTGGGCATCACGTTTGCCGTGTATGGCGACAATGCAGGCAAGGAAAGGTTGATTCCGTTCGACATTATCCCACGCATCATCAGTACAACTGAGTGGGCGCAGTTGCAAGCGGGGCTGGTGCAGCGTGTCACCGCCTTGAATCTGTTTTTGCACGATATCTATCACGACCAGAACATCCTGAAGGCTGGACTCATTCCGCCTGAACAGATACTGCAAAATGCACAGTACCGGCCCGCCATGCACGGCATTGACATCGCCTCCAATATCTATGCCCATATCGCCGGGGTCGATATTGTGCGCGCCGGCGAGGGGGAATTTTACGTACTGGAAGACAATCTGCGTGTACCCTCCGGCGTGTCATACATGCTGGAAAACCGCAGGATGATGATGCGCTTGTTTCCCGAACTGTTTGCGCGCAACCGGATTGCGCCGGTCGAGCATTATCCCGACTTGCTGCTCGACAACCTACGTACGGTGGCGCCGCAAGGCATCTCCGATCCGACCGTCGTCGTAATGACGCCCGGGATGCACAACTCGGCTTACTTTGAACACGCGTTTCTGGCCCAAAAAATGGGCGTGGCCCTGGTGCAGGGCCACGACATGTTCGTTTCCGATAACACTGTCTTCATGCGCACCACGCGCGGCCCGAAACAGGTCGATGTGATTTATCGTCGCATCGACGATGACTACCTTGATCCTCGTGCCTTTCGTGCCGATTCCACCCTAGGCGTGCCGGGACTGCTTTCGGTCGTTCGTACCGGTCGCGTCTGCCTGGCCAATGCCATTGGCACCGGGGTGGCTGACGACAAATCGATTTACCCTTTTGTGCCCGACATGATTCGCTTCTACCTGGCCGAGAAACCCATCCTCAACAACGTCCCGACCTACCAGTGCAGAAAGAATGCGGATCTTGCTTACACACTGGCGAATCTTCCAGAACTTGTGGTCAAGGAAGTCCACGGCGCCGGCGGCTACGGCATGCTGGTCGGGCCAGCCTCCAGCAAGGCCGAAATCGAGGACTTCCGCAAGCGCATT
Organism: Propionivibrio sp.; assembly: GCF_049316945.1. Lineage (GTDB taxonomy): Bacteria > Pseudomonadota > Gammaproteobacteria > Burkholderiales > Rhodocyclaceae > Propionivibrio. Next base: position 22,832 of record NZ_JBMOJE010000029.1, read on the forward strand.
CTGGCCAAGCCGGAAGGCTACATCTCACAGCCTACCCTGGCTCTTTCCGCGTGCCCGACTTACGTCGATTCCGGCGTGGCGCCGCGTCATATCGATTTGCGCCCTTTTGTGTTGTCGGGCAAAACCGTCTCGTTGGTCCCCGGCGGACTGAGCCGGGTGGCATTGAAGGAAGGCTCGCTGGTGGTCAATTCGTCACAGGGCGGCGGCACAAAAGATACCTGGATACTGGAGAGCCAAGCATGTTAAGCAGCACCGCAGATCATTTGTTCTGGATGGCCCGCTACACCGAGCGTGCAGAAAATACAGCGCGCATGCTGGATGTGCGTATCCAGTATGCGCTGATGCCACAAACAGCATTAGGGGCGGAACAGGGGTGGCGTGCCCTGCTCCGAATTTCCGAACTAGAAGCTGCGTTCAATGCCAAACACGCCGCGGTGACACAAAAAGACGTGATCGATTTCATGGTGCGTGACCCGGACAATCCTTCTTCGATCGCCAACTGCCTGACAGAAGCGAGGGAAAATGCCCGGGCCGTGCGGTGCACGCTGACCACCGAAGTATGGGAAACTTTAAACACCACCTGGATAGAACTGGGGCAGCACCTCACGGCTGACTTGCATGAGCGTAATCCCGGCATGTTCTTCGAATGGGTCAAGCACCGTTCGCACCAATCGCGCGGCGCCACGCTCGGCACCATGCTGCAAGATAACGCTTTCAACTTCATCCGCCTCGGCACGTTTCTGGAGCGCGCCGACAATACGGCGCGCATCCTCGATGTTAAGTTCCTGGTCGCAAATACGTTCGAATCGGGCGCCCTGCCGGAGTTTTACTATCTAGCCTCCTTGTTGAGTTCCGTCTCGGCGCTCGAGGTCTATCGCAAGGTCTATCACGATGTCATTACTCCGGCACGCGTTGCCGAACTGCTAATGGTACAAGCCAACATGCCACGTTCTCTGGTGGCTTGCATGGCAGCCGTGGTCACCAACCTGAGTGAGATCCGCAACGACGTATCACAAGACACCGAGCGCTTGGCAGGAAAATTGCACGCCGAACTACAGTTCTCCCGCATCGATGAAATCCTTAAGCAAGGATTGCATGGCTACTTGACTCACTTCCTGGCGTGTGTGGACGAATTAGGGAACCGCATCAGCTGCGATTTCCTGGTGCCCGCGGAATCGGCGGAATTGGGTATCCCCTACACGCACGTGGCAGCAAAATTCCCTGAATATCTGCAGGAAACTCCTGGAAATGAAGGAAAAACTGACCCAATCCATCAATCATCGAGTTTTTGCCTGCCACTGATGGCCGCAAAAATCCACCGGAACCTTGCATCAGAAAATACGTGCGTCAAAGGGATACCCATTTCGGCGGAATACGCCTGACGATTCGCCATAAAACACTGTCCCGGTCGGGCATGGCACTGTCCTGTTCGACTCTCCATTTGCTGTGCCCTCAGCGGAACGGGGAACACAAAAAATAACGTGTCGAAATCTGGTTTGCGAAGATCAGCAACATCCTTTCGTGATTGCCAACGGCAATCACGGTCCCGTTCTATATGAAACTGAGCACATCGCAGTGGACCTGGTTGGGTATGGCATTGGCACAGAGAACGGCGATTCCAAATCTAAAATCATACGCATCCCAGATCGGGCAGAAAATTTTTCGCCTGCTTCCCGCTACATTTATTGAAAGGCAATATCCGATGGCAATCCGCGTCGCGCTGCACCATAAAACCAGCTATCACTATGACCGGCCGGTCAATCTGTCGCCGCATGAAGTGCGCTTGCGCCCGGCCCACCATGCGCGAACGCCGATCCTGTCGTATTCCTTGACGGTCACGCCAGAAACACATTTCATTAATTGGCAGCAAGACCCGTACGGCAATTACATCGGGCGTTTCGTCTTCCCGGAAAAGTCCGATGTGCTGGAATTTACCGTTGATTTAGTCGCCGACATGACGACCGTCAACCCGTTCGATTTCTTTGTCGAGAAGTATGCCGAGCATTTCCCTTTCAATTACACGCCGCAGCTGATTACCGAGCTCGGCGCCTATTTGAAGGTCGATAAGCCAGGGCCGCTGCAATCCAGATGGATCGTTGACGCCCGGCGCGACTTGTTGAAAAAAGAGACGCCTACCAATGACTTTCTGGTCGCGCTCAATCAGCGCCTGCAGAAAGATATCGGCTATCTGGTGCGCATGGAGCCCGGGGTCCAGAAACCCGAAGAGACGCTGAAAACCCGCACCGGCTCCTGCCGCGATACTGGCTGGTTGCTGGTGCACATCCTGCGCAATATGGGCTTGGCGGCGCGCTTTGTTTCCGGCTATTTGATCCAGCTGAAATCCGATCAGCTTTCGCTCGATGGCCCCAGCGGCCCGGAAGCGGATTTTACTGATTTGCATGCCTGGGCCGAAGTGTATATCCCCGGCGCTGGCTGGATCGGACTGGATCCTACATCGGGCATGCTGGCGTCAGAAGGCCATATCCCGCTGGCCTGCACCGCCATGCCCACGTCGGCCGCGCCGGTGACCGGCTTTACCGACAAAGCCGAAGTTACCTTCGTCCACGAAATGACTGTAACGCGCATCTATGAAGACCCGCGCGTGACCAAGCCGTATAGCGAAGAAGACTGGAACAGCATCAATAAGCTGGGCTTGCAAGTCGATGCGGATCTGAAAATACAGGATGTGCGCCTGACCCAGGGCGGCGAGCCGACCTTTGTCTCGATCGACGATATGGATGGGGCGCAGTGGAATACCCTGGCGCACGGCGATGAAAAACGCGAACTGGCGGGGCAACTGATGCAGCGCCTGAAAAATCATTTCGCGCCCGGCGGCATGATCCATTACGGACAAGGAAAATGGTATCCGGGCGAGCCTTTGCCGCGCTGGGCCTTGAACATCTTCTGGCGGATCGACGGTCAGCCGATGTGGCGCGACGCCACTTTGTTCTCGGACGAAAACAAGGACGATGGCTATGGCAGCAAGGAGGCAGCGCGCTTCGCCAGCGAACTGGTCGCGGCCTTGTGCTTGCCGGCAGACAGCATGATCGCGGCCTATGAAGACGTGGTTTTGCAGGCGCAACTGGAACAACGCCTGCCGGAGAACCTTGATCCGCTCAAGGCCGATCTGAAGGATACGGAAGAACGTCGCCGCATCGCCCGTTTGCTGCAGCAGGATCTGGGCTCGGTAATCGGTTACGTGTTGCCGATCAAAGCGCAGGATATCGATCCCGCAATCGCTCTGGGCACCGTATGGAGTACCAGCAAATGGCCGTTGAAGCGCGAACATTTGTATTTGACCGAGGGCGATTCGCCGATGGGCTTGCGCCTGCCGCTCAAAGCGCTGCCGTGGGTGCTGCCAAAGGACATGGAACCCGAGTTTGATGTCGACCCTTTCGCGGCCAAGCCCGCACTGTCGGACCTGGCAACAACAGACAAGCCGGCCGGCGCCAGCGCCACTGCGGCCAAAAGCGCCAAGGTCTCAGAGGATAGCGCGCACGCCAAACCCGCAGCGCGCGACGTCATCCATACCGCCTTGTGCGTCCAGGTGCGTGACGGACGCTTGCATATCTTCATGCCGCCGATCAAGCGTATCGAGGACTATCTGGCGCTGGTGTCGACAGTCGAAAGTACGGCCGCCAAGCTCAAATTGAAACTTTGGATCGAAGGCTATCCACCGCCGCGCGATCCGCGCATCAAGCTGCTCAGCGTTACGCCGGATCCTGGCGTAATCGAGGTCAATATTCATCCAGCCGCCACCTGGAATGAGCTGGTTTATAACATCACCACGCTGTATGAAGAAGCGCGCCTGACCAGGCTCGGCACCGAAAAATTCATGGTCGATGGCCGCCACACCGGCACCGGCGGCGGCAACCACGCCACGCTCGGTGGCGCCACCCCGGCCGATAGCCCGATGCTGCGCCGGCCCGACGTATTGAAAAGCCTGATTACCTATTGGCAGAATCATCCGGCACTGTCGTACCTGTTTTCGGGCACGTTCATTGGGCCGACCAGCCAGGCGCCGCGGGTGGATGAAGCGCGCGACGACAATCTGTACGAATTGACGCTGGCTTTTCAGCAAATGGACAAGGTGTTGCCGGGCATGCAGGAAAGCGAGCGGCCGTGGATGGTGGACCGCTTGTTGCGCAATCTGCTGGTCGACTTGACCGGAAACACGCACCGCTCCGAATTTTCGATCGATAAACTGTATTCACCGGACGGCCCCACCGGACGCCTGGGTCTGGTTGAATTTCGTGCCTTCGAAATGCCGCCGCACGAGCGCATGAGTTTGCTGCAGATGTTGCTGCTACGCGCACTGGTGGCCAGTTTCTGGCGCAAGCCCTACCCGTGCAAACTGGTCCATTGGGGCACCGCGCTACATGACCGCTGGATGCTGCCGCATTTTGTGACAGAGGATATCCGCGATGTGGTCAAGGATTTACGAGCCGCCGGCTATGCTTTTGAAGAGCGATGGTTCGATCCCTTCATTGAATTCCGCTTCCCGCGTTATGGCACCGTGGTCTACGAAGGTGTCGAGATGGAATTGCGGCAAGCCATCGAGCCCTGGAACGTGCTGGGCGAGGAAGTCAGCGCCGGCGGCACCGCGCGCTACGTTGATTCGTCGGTCGAGCGCATGCAGCTGCGGGTGCGCGGACTGACCAACAGCCGCCATATCGTCACCTGCAACGGACGCCAATTGCCTTTGCATCCGACTGGCGTACAGGGTGAATATGTGGCCGCGGTGCGCTTCAAGGCCTGGAGTCCTTGGTCAGCACTGCATCCGACCATCAATACCCACGTCCCCCTGACATTTGATCTGGTCGATACCTGGAACGGGCGCGCCATCGGCGGCTGTACCTACCACGTGTCGCACCCGGGCGGACGCAGTGAAGCCAACTCGCCAGTCAATGCCAGCGCGGCCGAAGCACGCCGCTTTGCTCGCTTCTGGGAACATGGGCACACGCCAGGGCCGATGACGATCGTGTACAAGGAAGACGTTAACCCCAGTTTTCCGATGACGCTTGATTTGCGTTGGCAGCCGGGTTGATCAGGCCCCGTCCATGGGTACATGGCGATCCCATGTCAAAGCACCTGCTTGCCCGCTACCATGCCACGCCAGGGCGCTACAGGTCGTTGTCAAAACACCCGTATTTACTCTGGGGGATGGACTGCAACTGATCCGCAACGGCCGCGATCTGATATTCCATATCCTGTGCGCGGACACCACTGCCCAGGAGCACGCGCAAAACCTATCGGGGAACCGGTCAGGCGCCGTTGATTCCGGCTTCACCGCCGGTCTGAACTTGACTGAAACCCGAAGCATCAATTTGGGAGGACGATTTGGCACGCACCAAAAACTCGGAACTTTCAGGCAGACAACAGCTCTTATGCATGCCTTGGCGTCAACAGTTGCCTACCAGTAGCTCCAATAAAACCATAAAAAGCCCCCCGCAATGATACGCATCGAGTTGCAAGTCGAGTTGAACTATGAAATCGACGATTACGGTGCCGACTTCGTGTTTAACATCCACGCCGCGCACACGCCAAGGCAAAGTATCGTTGCCGAACAATGCATTCTGAGTCAGTCGATTTCTCAGCAGATGCATACTGATCCAGTAACCGGCAATCGCTACCTGCGGGTGCGGGCCATGCCCGGCGAACTGAAGCTGTCGTATGCCGTCACGGTGGATCTCATGCACCACATGGCAGAACCCGAGCAACTTGACGAGGTGCCTGTGCGCTACCTGCCCCCCGAGGTAATCGGTTACATCTATCCGAGCCGATATTGCCAATCAGACCGTTTGGTCAAGCTGGCGATTAATGAGTTTGGCTGCCTAAGGCAGGGGCACAGCCGCGTGCAGGCTATCCACGAATGGGTTAGAAATCGCGTCACTTACACAGCGAACAGTTCGAACTCAAATACGTCAGCCGTTGACACGCTCATTGAGCAAGTTGGTGTCTGTCGTGACTTCGCTCACCTGATGATTGCCCTGTGCCGCGCCGTCAACATCCCTGCGCGCTTCGCTACGGGCACCGACTACGGCGCCTTCCCGGCCCACACCCCCCCGGACTTTCACGCCTACGTGGAGGTTTTCCTCGGTTCCCGCTGGTATATTTTCGACCCGTCCGGTACGGCCATCCCGATGGGTTTTGTGCGCTTCGGTACCGGACGTGACGCGGCCGATGTGGCCTTCGCCACCATTTTTGGTGGCGTCAGATCGCAAGCGCCGGTGATCTTCGCCTCGGCTATCGAAGACGCGGCGCTCGGTATCGTGCTCCCGCATCACTGCAGGAATGCGCTGTCAACAGACAGTGGTGCGGAGCTCAATTCGTTTAGTTGATCCACGAAAGAATCACCTTGCAAGAATCACCTTGTCGCGAGATTGCGCAAGTCGCGACGAATGAACCAAGCTTTATTTCCGCCGTCCCAACGGCATCACCATTTCCGGCACGTTCGCCTTTGTGGTCGCCTGCACCTCGCGCGCACCCAGAATCGATTTCACACGTGGCGGTTGCACTTTAAAGGATCACCATGCGACAGCTTTCCCTCAATGGCCAACAAGCCATCAACGAACTTGCACAGCGCCATGGTTTCAGTTCCAATGCCGTGTCGAGCATGCTCGAATCGGTCATCAACGGCAACGGCAGCATGGCGCAGTTTTCTCATCCCGAATTCTCCGGTTCCGGTCAGTGGATGCGTGGCGGCATGATCATGGTTTCGGACATGTTCAACAACTTTCTCAAGGGACGCATCGACGGGTTGTGCAACGACCTGTCGAACCTGATCGCCAACCAGCCTGATCTTATCCGCAGTGGCAGCTTCCAGTCGCAAAGCCAGGGTGGGCAGGGTCAAGGTGGCTACAACAATGGTCAACAGCAGAGCAATTATGGCGGCGGGCAGCAGCAACAGGGCGCTTCCGGACCCATGGGGCCAGTCAGCCTGTTCGTTCCTCCCGCACCCGGCACCTCAGGCGACTGGTGGCCCGCTGATCTGCGCTGGCCGAACAGCACCGGTGCACAGAACGGCGTGCGCTATGCCTACTTCGGACAAGCGCGACGACTGGCGATAGAAGTCAACGGACACGTCACGGTCTATGACACGCTTGATCACCAGATCGGTGGCTTCTCGCAGCAGCAATCGGTGGGCGGATCCTTGTCCTTCAGCAGTCAATATGGACTAATCGATGTGGCGAGCCTGCCGATCGTGTCCATCGATGGGGTGGCGCCAGCGTCGCCGGAGCAAGTTTCGCCAGAGCCATCATCGCCGACAGCAGCGTCTATTCCGTGGGTACCTGCGCAACAAGCCGACTTGAAAGCGTCGTCGGCCTCGCCGGGGCTCGTACAAAGCAGCGATGTATTCGCGACGATCGAGAAACTGGCGGATCTGCACGCCAAGGGCGTGCTGAGCGATGAAGAGTTCGCGAGCAAGAAGGCGGACTTGCTGGGCCGACTCTGAACTGCGGCGGCGGCAACTGAGCCGCCCAGCGCCCATCAAGATGCTCACGCCAGAATTCAACTGTTTCGCTTCGCCAAAGCCTGCCCGAGTGATTCAGTTGATCGTGGTCGGCGCCCGCGAACTGCATTTCATGGCGATGACATGAACCTAAAAACCGCAGTTCAAACCACGGCGACACGGCGGGCACAGCGAAAATCCTCAGCATTTCAGGATTTCATGGCTCACCCAAAGGGTGATTCATGAAAACATTGCAAGTCATTGTTTTTCCGCTGTGTTCGCTGTGTTCGCTGTGTTCGCCGTGGTCAACTGCTTTTTCCAGGATGAACAGACAAGCGGAAAATTTCACCCGACCCTGATCCTCTCCCCATACCCGGTCATCTCCAGATAGCCCCGCCCGATCTCCCGGCCATCTTCCAGCACGCGCACTGCGCCTTCCCAGTACACCGCACCGGTCGAACGCCGGCTGTCCAGTTCCTGATCGTCGATCAGCGGTTGCAGATGCAGGAGCCGCGTGCCGATGCGCATCCGCCATTCGACAGGGTAATTGATGCCGGTACGTGCCGAGCGCCATTGGCGCAAAGGTGCAAAAGCGACAGCCTCCGGCGCCAGCACCAGCGCATTGCCGCCAAGCGACCGGAAAGTGGCGGCGGACCACAGCGCCGTACCGTCCTGGCGGCGCAGACGAAAGGCCATCAGCGCGCTGCCATCGTCGAGGTTCAGACCGATCCAGTCCCAGCCTTGCGCTTCATCGGGCAGCATTTCGCTTGACCATTCGTGGTCCAGCCAGGCCTGACCGGTCACCGCTTGCATGCGGCCATCGAGCGATACCGTACCGCTGGCCTTGAGTTGCGGGCGGCTGTAGTAGTAGCTGGCGTGGCGCGGGTCTGGAGCCTTGGTGCTGAACCCGGCAGCACCGTTGAGCAGGGGAGGGCCATCCGGGGCAAGCGTCAGCGAGTAGGAAAAATCAGCGGCATTCACCTCGGCCTGATAGCGTTCATCGTGCTGCTCTAAACGCCAGTCGCCGACCCGTACGCCGGTCCGCCCGGTTGCGAAACCCGCGCGGCCGAAGCCGACGCGGGCGGCGCGCTGGTCGTGACGCAAACGGCCAAGACGCGGGTCGGCGATCGCCGCGTGCGCGAGGATCAACTGGCGCGGCGCGAAGGCGCTCGGGTTGTGCTCGCCGACACCGGTGCGCACACGGAAGAAAGTGCTCTGGAATCCGAGCGGGCTGCCGTCAGGCAAGCTCAGCCAGCCGGTGGCGTACCACCATTCGGTGCGGAAATCCGGGTGGGCGCCGTGATCGAAGGGGAAAACCAGCTTGCGCCCAGGAAGCACCGGGGCGAACTCAACGGCTTCTGCCGCATTGAGGCGCCAGGCTGGCAGGCTGGCCAGCGCCATAAGGAATGCGCGTCGGTGCATCACCAGTCTTCCCTCACCGCCAGCACCGCGTCCTGGCGCATGGCTTGCCGCCCGGCGAGTACCGCTGCCAGTGCCGCCAGGGCGATCAAGCCAAGCGCGAACAGGGCCAGCGAAGCCCATGGCACATGCAGGTCCATGCTCCAGTGAAAGCTCTGCCGATTGACCACCTCGATCAGCACCAGCCCGATGGCGCCGCCGGCCAGCAGCCCGCCGAAGACGCCGACGCCCGCCGCCAGCGCGCCTTCCTGGGCGAGCATCCAGCCGATCTGGCGGCGCGTCAGGCCGAGATGGCGGAGCATCCCGAACTCGCGCCGCCGCGCCGCCGCCAGTGCCGCAAAGCTGGCCGCCACGCCGGCCAGCCCGATGATCACGGCGACCGCTTCCAGCAGATAGGTGACGGCAAAGGTACGGTCGAAGATGCGCAGGCTGATGGCGCGAATCTCGCCGGGATGGGCAATCTGCAGCACTCCCGGGCCGCCGGTAGCGATCAGCGCGTCGGCCACCTGATTGGCCGCCGCACCCGGCGCCAGCTTGATCGCCGCATCGTTGACCAGATGGTCACCGGTCAGCCGGCGGTAGTCGGCGAGGTTGATCATCACCGCGCCGGTCTGCCGCGAATAGTCGCGCCAGACGCCGGCCACCTGCAGGCGCACCGGTCGACCCGCCATTGGAAGTTCCACTTGCTGGCCGGGTCGCCAGCGATACAGATCCTGCATGGCTTCGGAAATCCAGATCGTCGGCTCGCCGTTGCCGCCAGTGGATTGCGCGACGCCAACCAGCGGCAATTCGCTGCCAGCGGCCGAGATTGGGCGGGCGATCAAGGCCACGGGTGCCTGCCCGGCAGCCAGGCGCAGGCTTTCATGGCGCGTAAACTTTACTTGGCCGACGCCGGGTACCGCAGCAATCCGTGCCTGCATGCCTTCGTCCAGAAAGCCGCTGGTCTGCGCCGTGCCGGCGCGCATGTAGAGGTCGGCGGGCAGGATCTGGTTCAGCCACTCGTCGACCGAATCGCGGAACGAAGCGACCATGATCGCCATCGCCGCCGCCAGCGCAACGCTGGTCAGCACGCCGGCTGCAGCCACCACGACATGCCCCGGCGCCGCGCCCAGCCGCGCTATGGCCAGACGCGATGACACCGGCCCGCGCTGCGGCAGCCGCCGGGCGATGATGGCCGCCACCATCGGCAACAACATGACGCTACCGGCCAGCAGGCAGGCGATGGCCAGATAGCCCCCGACCGGAAGCCCGTTCACTGGTGGAATCCAGCACGCGGCGAGGCTGGCCAGCAGCAGTGCGATGCCCAGTTTCGGATGGCCGTGCCCGCCGAGCAGCGCTGCCTCGTCGCCGGCCTTCAGGGCCTGGGCGGGCGATACCGTGGCGGCCTCGCGCGCCGGCAGCCAGGCACCGGCAATGCCGGCCAGCATACCCAGCGCCACGTAAATTGCGCTTACCTGCGGCTGGAACTGGAGCTGCGGTTTCAACCCCGAAAAATACCCGGCACCGAGATCGCCGCCGAGCACGGCCAGCATTGCCCAGGCCAAGCCATGGCCGAGCGCCACGCCAAGCAGACCACCGGCCAGTCCGACCAGCGCACCTTCGGCCACCAGCCAGGTAAACAGGCTGCGGCGGGACAGCCCGATGGCGCGCAGAAAGGCGAACTCGGTGCGCCGGCGCACTACAGATAATGCCTGCGCCGAGAACACCAGAAAGCCGCCGGTGAGCAGCGCCATCGCCGCCAGCATGGTCAGATTCACCCGGTAGGCGCGCGACAGGTTGGCCGCCTGGTTCTCGGCCGCCTGCGGCGCCTCGATCAGCACCCCGGCGGGCAACATGGCCTGCAAATCCGCACGCACCGTTTCGGGCCTCACCCCTTCCTGCAGGCGCAGGTCGATGCGCGTCAGTCGACCGAGTTTTGAGAAACGGTTTTGCACGGTAGCGATGTCCATCACCGCCAGACGGCGATTTTCTGCCGCACCGGGCAGATCGCCGACGACCCGCAGGCTGAATTCCTGGGTACCGGCTTGCAAACGGAGGCTGTCGCCGGGTTTCACCCCAAGTGCGCTTTGCGCTGCCGCACTGAGAAACAGCCCGTCGTCGGCCAGCGTGGCGAAGCGATCCATGCCTTCTGCCGGTCGCGGAAACAGCGCCGGCGTCACGCGCGCCAGCGCGAAGACATCCACCCCCAGCAATTGCAGCGTTTCTTCCCCGCCGACAAGTTTCGCTTCGACCTCGACGACGGGGCTGGCCTCGGTCACCTCGGGGCGGACAGCGAGCAAGGCGTAGAGGTTTTCGTCGAAGCCGCCGCGCGGCCCCACCACCTGCAAGTCGGCCTCGCCAGCCATCGAGCGCAGGCCACGGCCAAACTCGGACAGCGCCGCCTCATGCACCGCCTGCACCGCCATGCCAAGCGCCACGCCGAGGACAATCGCGGCCAGCGAAAACAGCGTCGCCACCCGCCGCCGCGCCAGCGAGCCGAGAAAGACCGGTGCCAGCCTCATGCGTGCAGCCCTTCGGCGCCAAGGTGCAGAACGCGATCGGCGGTGGCTGCCGCTTCCCGAGAATGGGTGACCAGAATGCCGATGGCTCCCGCCTGGCGAATGCGCTCGGCAAGCAGCGCCAGCACCTTGGCACCGTTGGCCGGGTCGAGGTTGCCGGTCGGCTCATCGGCCAGCACCAGGCGCGGGCGATGCACCAGGGCGCGGGCAATCGCCACGCGCTGCATCTCGCCACCGGAAAGCTCGCGCGGCCAACTGGCCGCCCGATCGCCGAGCCCCACGGCCTCGAGCAGAAGCTGCGCCGGCTCATCAGCCGCCGCGCCATCCGCACCTTGCAACCACAGCGGCAGTGCCACGTTCTGGCGCACGGTGAGATGCGGCAACACATGGAAGGCCTGGAAGACGAAACCCAGCTTGTCGCGGCGCAAGCGGGTCAGCGCATCCTCGTCGAGCCTGGCGTAGTCATTGCCATCGAGCGCCAGCCGCCCGCCATCGGGCCGGTCCAGCCCGGCGATCAGGTTGAGCAGGGTGGACTTGCCGACGCCGGATTCGCCGACGATGGCCACGTATTCGCCCGGCTGCAGACGCAGCGAAACGTCCCGCAGGACGATGCGGCCATTGAACTGGCGGGAAAGGTGTTCGATTTCGAGCATGGGAGGTAAGAGGTATCTGTTTCCGGTCGGTTCCATTGAGCCAGAGGATATACTCTGTTTTTAACAAGCAAGGCTAATCAAGGAGATTTCGGTGAACGCCTTCCAGAAACGCACGGCGATTCGAATTGCCTCTGTCAGCATTCTGCTGGCGTGCATCGCCAGTCCTGTAGCCTGGTTTGTGGCTCGCGAAAACGCCGAGGAAAGCATCGTGTCCCTGGCCAACGAGCAATCCGGCCGCTTGCTTCACCACCACCGCGCCCTTGATCTGAGCGATCCCGATGCCGTCGAACATGCCACGCAAGCGGCCAAGAGCATTTCCGGCGGTTTGTTCGACATCGCCGAAATATACGGAAGCGACGGGCGCAAGCTTGCCGAATCGCTGACCAGCGAGGGCGACGCGGTCGAGTCGGCGCTACCCAATCATGGGTCGCCGAAATACAGCAAAGCGTCTTACGAGAGCATGGAACTTCCTGACGGGCATTGGGTACTGCGGATTTTTGTTCCTCTGCGCAATTCGGAAACGGACGTGAACGGCCCGATTACCGGCTATTTCGAGGGCGTACGCGTTGTGCCGGAGTGGCAGCGCGAGCAAATCTTCACCAGTTCCCTGGCCGTGGCCTTGATGGTAGGCCTGGCCTCCTTGCTGTGCGGAGCGGTGCTCTATCCGGTGGTGGTGCATCTGTCGGCCGACAACGAGCGCAAGGCGCGCGAGGTGCTCGATTCACATCTATCGATGATGGAAGCGCTTGGCCGCGCCATTGCCAAGCGCGATTCCGATACCGGCGCACACAATTACCGTGTGGCCTGGATCGCCGCGTGCATCGCCGAGTCCATGGGACAGACCGGAAGCGCGATGCAGGCGCTGATCGCTGGCAGCTTTCTGCACGATGTGGGAAAAATCGGGATTCCCGACGCAATTTTGCTCAAACCCGGCAAGCTCGACGCGGCTGAATGGGTCATCATGCGCACCCACGTCGAGCAGGGCGAGGAAATTGTCACAGGAATGGGCTGGCTTGATGGCGCCAATGCAGTCGTTGCCGGGCATCACGAAAAATGGAACGGATCCGGGTATCCGCGCCAACTTGTCGGCGAGGCGATACCGCTCTCAGCGCGTATTTTTGCCGTGGCCGATGTGTTCGACGCCCTCTGTTCGAAACGCCCATACAAGGAGCCGATGGGGTTTGACGCCGCGATGGCGATTCTTGAGAAAGACACCGGAAGCCATTTCGATCCGGAGGTCATGGCAGTGTTTCGCACGCTGGCAGACGAAATTTTCAATTGCCTGGCAAACCGCGCCGAAAGCGATGCCCGTCAGCTTCTGGAGGAACGCGTGCGGCACCACTTCGAGCTGTGAACCGCTCAGAGGCTGTGAAAAAATACCTAGCCCCCACCGCAGAGGCGCAAAGGAGCAAAGGTTTCGCAAAGAAAACCTTTGCAAACAAGGGGGGGGGTCCTTCGCGTTTTCTTTGCCCCTTTGCGGCTTTGCGTTGGATTTTAGATTTTTTCACAGGCGCTCACGCCAGGCTTGTAAAACGTCAGCCCTACAAGGCACAATCGGCACAATTGCGGCTTATCGGAGTTTTCTATGCAGTTCGATGTAGTCATCGTGGGTGGCGGCCTGGCAGGGCTCTCGCTGGCCTGCGCCTTGCGCGATACGCGCCTGAAAATCGCCCTGGTCGAAAGCCGCGCGCCGACGCCGGCCATCGGTTGGGATGCGCGCGTTTATGCGATCAGTCCGGTCAACGCCGACTTCCTGCAGAAAATCGGCGCATGGAAGCATCTCGACGCTGAACGCATTACTCCTATTTACGCCATGAAAATACTTGGCGATGGCGGCGCGCAACTCGATTTTTCCGCCTATGAAACGGGCGTTTCGGAACTCGGCTGGATTCTCGAATCGTCGCTGATGGCCTGCGAACTGTGGGAAAACGTCAAGCGGCAAAGCAACCTCACCCTGCTTTGTCCCGCCGCGCCGCGCACCGTTGACATGGGCGAGAACGCCGCCGTGCTGACGCTGGCTGATGGCCAGAGGCTATCGACAAGGTTGCTGGTCGGCGCCGATGGCCGTGATTCATGGGTTCGCCAGGCAACCGGCCTGCCGGCGATCAATACGCCCTACGGCGAAATGGGGCTGGTGGCCAATTTCGAATGCGAGCACCCGCATCGCGGCATGGCTCGCCAGTGGTTCCGCGACGACGGCGTCCTGGCCTGGCTGCCACTTTCCGGCAAGCGCATTTCGATTGTCTGGTCGACGCCCGATGCCCACGCCACAGAGTTGCTGGCGCTGGCACCCGAAGAACTGTGCACCCGCGTTGCAATGGCCGGCGACCAGGCCTTGGGCGAACTGAAGCTGATCACCCCGGCGACCGCCTTTCCGCTACGCCTGATGCACGTTCCACGCATCGTTGCGCCACGACTGGCGCTGGTCGGCGATGCGGCACACGGGATTCACCCATTGTCCGGCCACGGCATCAATCTCGGTTATCAGGACGCCAAGGCGCTGGCCGAGTTGTTGGCGGCGACAGCCGAATGGCAGGACATCGGCAGCGAACGCTTGCTGCGTCGCTACCAGAGCGCCCGACGTGAAGAAACAGTCCTGATGCAATACACAACCCATACACTTCGCCGGCTTTTTCGTGAGAAACTACCGGGTCTCAAATCCTTGCGCAACATTGGAATGAATCTGACCAATGCCTTGCCGGTCGTAAAAAACCTGCTCGTACGTTATGCGCTCGGCGCCTTTTAATCCCTACGGAGAAACTCCATGCTGAAAAAACTTCTGCCGCTGGCGCTGGCCGCCACCCTTTGCCTGCCGGCCATGGCCGATGAGGCCAGTGTCAAGAAGGCGGTCGAAGCCAAACTCGGCAGCAAGGTAAGCAGCGTCACCAAGACCTCCTACCTGGGCCTTTACGAGGTTTACACCGATGGCCAGATCCTCTACACGGATGAGAAACTCACCGCACTATTCGCCGGCACGCTGATCGACGGCAAGACGATGAAGAACATCACCAGTGAGCGCATGCAAAAACTCACCGCCATCAAGTTCTCCGACCTGCCGCTTGAGTTGGCGGTAAAGCAGGTGCGCGGCGACGGCAAGCGGATGCTTGCCACCTTTGAAGACCCGAACTGCGGCTATTGCAAGAAACTGGCGAAGGACCTGGTCAAGCTCGACAACGTGACTATCTACACCTTCCTCTACCCGATTCTCTCGCCGGACTCGCTGGAAAAATCGAAGCAGATCTGGTGCGCCAACGACAAGGCCAAGGCCTGGAACGACTGGATGATTAACGGTACGGCGCCAAGCGGCAAGGGCGACTGCGACACCTCGGCCGTGCAAAAAACCGTTGAGGCTGGCCGAAAACTGGCTATAACCGGTACCCCGACCATCTTCTTCGCCGATGGCGAACGCGTTCCAGGTGCGGTGCCGATTGCGCAGATTGAAAAGAAACTGGAGCAGGCGCCGAGCAAGTAGTCGGCCTGCAAGCCAAGCAGGACGGCACTCTTGACAGCCTATGCCGTGGGATTCAACCTAAAAACCTCAGTTCAAACCACGGCGACACGGCGGGCACAGCGAAAAGCCTCAGTTTTTCAGGATTTCATGGCTAACCCAAAGGGTGAGCCATGGAAACATTGCAAGTCATTGTTTTTACGCTGTGTTCGCCGTGTTCGCTGTGGTCAACTGCTTTTTATAGGTTCAATGTTTACGCGCTACCCACGGCATCCAGCTTGTAGATCGCCTATTCACGGGCATTGCAGAGTAACTCTGTAGCGGCAATTGTGCCCGGCTCGTTTTCATGCTCCCGCTTCAATCCGCCAGGCAGGCCACTATCCAGTCGCGCTGTGCCTTGCGTTGGCGCTTGTCGAACTGGCGTTCGATGATTTGCTCCCTGACCTCGTCAAACGCCAGCAGGCCGCTTGGGAAAATCTCGTCGCAGCGAATAATGTGAAGGCCGATGGGCGATTCCAGAACGCTGCTGATTTGCCCTTTGGGCAGCGCAAAAGCAGCCCGCTCGCTGCCCGCGCCTTCTTTCGCGAAAACCGGATACAGGCCAGTCGCCGGCAGGTGGGTAAATTCATCCTGTGGGAACATGGCCGCATCAGTATTCTTTGTGGCGATTTCTTCCAGCTCAGTGCCGCCGACCTTGGCGACGTCGCCGCCGTCTTTGATCGCGCATCGCTCACCGCACTACCCGAGGAAATTCGCGGAGATTACCTCGAACATCTCCGTAAAATCCTGCCCGCTGCCTGCAAGATATTTCTGCTCACCACGGAAGAACCGGACGATGACGAAACACAGGAGCAGCCATTCGCGGTAGCCGATGAAATCACCGGCCTCTACGCCCACGCTTTCGACATAAAGCTCAGTTACGTTGAAAGCCTTTTCGAGCCGGACCCTGACCCTGACCCTGACCCTGACCTTGACACTTATCCCGCTGTGGAACGTCTCGTTCGTATCGAACAG
This sequence comes from Propionivibrio sp., assembly GCF_049316945.1. Lineage (GTDB taxonomy): Bacteria > Pseudomonadota > Gammaproteobacteria > Burkholderiales > Rhodocyclaceae > Propionivibrio. The sequence goes on from NZ_JBMOJE010000029.1 coordinate 39,317, forward strand.
AAAGTGTATTTGCTGACGCCGAAAGCCGATTGAATTGGATGCCACCAAAGCCGCCACCCAGCAAGCCCCATGGGTAATCGATCTACCAGCAACCCGCCTGAAGAGTGGCGTATTCATTGGCACTGCAGCATGCAGGATGGCAGAACGCCAATTGGCGGGGCTTTCAGTCTGCTACGGAAATCAAGGTTAAATGTCATGGATGTCATTTGCAACCTCAGGCAGATCACTGCCTATTTCATCTTCGACGGCAACTTGATCGTCTCACCGGAAACCATGAAAACGCCCCGGCCACGGTGATGAAGCGTGCGCGGATCTTTGCACGCCGGGTCGATCCAAGCCTTTATGACTTCGAGCACGAAGAAGTTGTAGTGCTCAACCAGTTGCGAATCGACCACCCGGCATTCCAGGTTGGCGTAACACTCGGCAATCAGCGGTGCGTCGACCAGCGTCGCTGGCAAAGGCGTCAGGCCGAAGGCATTGAACTTGTCTACCCGTGAGCCGGAGGTGTTGCCGCAAGCCACCACCTTCTCCGCCAGATCAAGCGTCGGAATGCAGAGCACGCATTGCTGCGTGGCCTGGAGCGCCGTGAAGCTGAAGTCGCGGCCGCTGACGACGCAGCCGATCAGTGGCGGCTCGAATTCCATCATTGTGTGCCACGACATGGGCATTACGTTTATCTTGCCATGATGTGCCGTGGTCAGCAACACCACCGGTCCAGGCTCAATAAGGCCATAGACCTTGCTTAGTGGGAGAGCGCGCTTGGCCATGCCGATACCTCCGTTCTTTGCGTTGCACCATATCAACTTCCAGGAAATCTACCCGTCAGGAAATCCATAAATGCATATTGGAAGTCTAGAAGATCAAAGTAGAAGATCAAGGGTGCAGACACCATTGATCCTACCAGAGCACCTTTGTACCAAAAGCCTCGAACGCCGGGTCGCACGAAATCAGTGTCGCGGATTCCAGCGCACTTTGTGCCGCCAGCATTCGGTCAAAGGGATCGCGATGGTCATGCTCATAGCCAGCGGCTTTCAAGGCGTGCAAATAAGTAACTGGCAAATGCTCAAAGCCGTCTGCTTCAATCAACTCGTTGAAGCGTGAGACAGCCTCTGCGGCAATATCAAGTTTGCCGAGACGGTATTTCGTGGCAATTTCCCAAGCACTTGCCGCACTGATCAATATCGCGTTGGCTTCGTCGGAAATCACATCTTTGGCACGAGGCGACAGCTTGGGGTCATCAGTCAGCCACCATAGCAGGGCATGGGTATCGAGCAAGAACCTCATTTACCTTCCCACGCATCCAGTTCCTCAGCCGGCAAAGGTTCGAAGAAGGCTTCAGTCACCCGTCCGGCCAGGCGTCCTGGTTGACGTTTGACGCCTGTCGGTGCCAGCGGCATCAGGCGGGCATAAGGCTTCCCGGCTTTTGCCAGTACGATTTCCTGGCCGGCATGTGCCTGCTCCAGCAACCGCGAGAAATGCGTCTTTGCATCGTGAACATTAACCGTTAGTGGCATGCTGGTCTCCGGTTGGTTGAGTGATGGACTAAGCTTATCATTGTTCATAAGCTTGCAGGGTGTGCAAATCCCGTTTGCGCACGCGGGTAGAAGGTGGTCATGCCTTCGGTTACCTGAACCATAGATCGGCGTTCGCGAACTTTCGTTTTGCAAACCCTACGGGCTGACTGAATCGTAGCAGATCGCCTATTCACAGGGCTCGCAGCGATGCTGACTTTAACTGCACTCATCAAAAAAACGGGCTCGCCGTTAACCGGGGAGCCCGTTGCCAGGAACGAACAAACAACTTACATGCTGCGCCGGTACCAATCAAAGGGGTCAGCATCGCATTTGATTCCGCGAAAATGAATGCGATGCTGGCCACTTTAGTTAAACGAACCGTAACTCCAGCCGCTTACCCATCGCTGCCGCGTACTTGCGTAGCGTGGCAATGGACGGCGAATGCTTTCCTGAAACCAGTGCGCTTTCCAGCCGCGCCACGGCGGGGGCTTTGGTGCCCATGCGCTCGGCCACCTCGGCTTGTGTCATCCCCGCCTCGTGCCGCGCCTGCAGGATAGCGTCGAGCATCGGCATTTCATCGCGCTCGATGCGCTCGTATTCAGATCGAACAGCCGGGTTTTCCAGCATCTTGGCTTTTAATTCAGCGTGCGTCAGCATGTTTAATCTCCTTCATTCGAGTTTCAGCAATCCGCCGCTCGCGCGGCGGGGTCTTCTGCGACTTCTTGACAAAGCTATGCAGCATCACGATTTGGCGACCGACCAAAGTACAGTAGAAAACGCGGGCAATACCCTCCGCCCCCTTCAGTCGCAACTCAAACAGCCCGCCGCCGAACGCTTCGGTATGCGGCTCGCCCAAAATGGGCCCACTCACTTCCATTCGGTCAGTCAAATTCAAGAAGCGCGCCGCCAGAGTCACCGGAAGCGCCGCTATATCGGCCTGAACGCTGTCGCTGTAGTACGTGATGGTGTAATTCATAGCTTAAATAATAACATATTTGTTAATCTGACAACCCGTACATCGAGCTGCTCTTCGAAGAATCAAAGCCATGTAGGGTGTGCAAATCCCATTTGCGCACGTGGGCAAAGGTGGCAATGTCTTCGGTTATCTGAAGCATTGATCCGCGTTCGAAAACTTTTATTTTGCAAACCATACGGGCTGCAACCCTTATGGATAGGCAGTCTTCAAGCACTACATCTGGGGAGAAGCGTATTCATTGACTCTCCGGCTTGCATCGTTACAAAACGCCTATTCACGTGGCTCGCAGCGATGATGGCTTTATCTGCTCTCACCAGAAAAAACGGGCTCGCCGTTAACCGGAGAGCCCGTTGCAAGGAACGAAACTGAAAACCTACATGCTGCGCCGGTACTGCCCGCCTACGTCGTAGAGTGCCGTGGTAATCTGCCCAAGCGAGCAGACACGCACCGCATCGATCAGCACGGCGAAAACGTTGCCGTTGTCGATGACCGTCTGTTTGAGGCGTTCGACCATGGCGCCGGAGGCGGCTTCATTGCGCTTCTGGAAACCGCGCAGGCGGGTGATCTGCGACTGTTTTTCCTCCTCGGTCGAGCGGGCCATTTCGATCTCGATCTGCGCGTCGCCCTTCGGGTTGCGGAAGGTGTTGACTGAGTCGCCAGTTTTGGATGGTCATCCAGATACCAAAGAACGATATGCGTATCAAGCAGCACTTTCATGACTCGTAATCGCTCATGTCGGCTAGGGGTTGATTGAAATCAGGACTAACCTGAACCCGTCCCTTCAATGCACCGGCCTTGCGAATCGACGAAGTCATCTGAGGTTCCGGGACCGTTTCATTGATACGAATCTCAACCCATTTATCATGATAAAGCGCTTGAATCGAGCGAAGCAGATTGATGTCGATCTCGTTGGCGTTTAAACGGTAAGCGGTTTGCACGATCTATGCTCCTTTGCATCCAAGGCGAGATGAGTATGCTCCTCTCGCTACTCCAAAAAGATTCATAAAGATTAAAGGGATGAGACACCTTTGATCCTAATCTGTGGACGAAAACCGTGGTCTGTCCCCTGTTTTACGCTTTGCGCAGTTCAAACCCGTCAGCCAGTGGCCAGGCCTCGCGATAGGCGGCATAAAAACTTTCGCAACCGGGTAACAACCGGGGACAGACCCCGGTTTCCCCGGTTTTCAGAGCAAAAAACCGTGGTCTGACCCCGGATTTTACACGCGAAGGATTCCGCGTGCGCAAAGAAAAGAATTTGCGCACCCTTCCGGGCTGGGGGCTCTCAGGCCAGCGCTTTATGGATAAAATTAAAATAAAAACGTGGTCTGACCCCTATTGTTACTATTGTTATGAACCCCTATTGTTATGATCAAGGATTTAAGGACTATCGAATAGGCAATCAGGAAATCGTGTTGACACTCATCACAGCAGTCTCGGGCAAATCAAGAATCAGATCAAAGGGGTCAGACTCCTTTGATCCTACCAATGCACCTTTGTACCAAAAACCTCAAACGCCGGGTCGCACGAAATCAGCGTAACAACCGGGGACAGACCCCGGTTTCCCCGGTTTTCAGAGCAAAAAACCGTGGTCTGACCCCGGATTTTCAGATTGTTCGCTTCATTAAAACAATAGTGACCACATCAAAACAAGAAACCTCAGGGTCTGGCCCCGGTTTTTGCCATGATGACCATTTCGATGTGTCTGCCTGAAGATGTGATCAAGGATTTAAGGACTATCGAATAGGCAATCAGGAAATCGTGTTGACACTCATCACAGCAGTCTCGGGCAAATCAAGAATCTCGTCCATCAGGTGGAGATGTGAAATACTAATCAAATTCCATCCCATTAACGGAGGCTATCTCGTGACATCCAGCAAAAAACAATGGAACTCGCCCAGTCCCGCACGGCCGTCAGCGGCCACCAAGAGCGTCACTGAAAATCTCGAAAAATTGAAAACCATGATGGCCAACGCCACAGATTTTTCGGAACCAATGTATTTTTTTATGGATCACTTGGTGACCGACAACCGATTTATGGGCGCAGGAGAAATCTCGCACGACGCGAAAGTAGCCGCCATGTTTGGCGCAGTCAGCGAAGCACTGTACCGGCAGGTCGATCCCAATCACAAAGAAACCGCCCGAAAGTTGCTAATATGCAAATTGGCCGCATTTAACTTCTACCACGGCGCCTACCAGATCGGCAAACAAATGGCGACGCTGATCTATTATCCGGATGTCGATCAAGGCATGGTTGCCATGGCCTCGCTGACAGGTTCCGGCCTTACCGTCTATTCGCGCTTCTCAGAACACCAATTTTCCTCAAAAGACTACGTTAATTTTGTGCCTGGTAATAGACAGCAAACACATTAGGTGATCTCCAGAAAAAGCCAAACCTCCCGGACATGTACCCCAAACTAACCAAAACCGGGGACAGACCACGATTTACTGTTCTAAACCTCCCCATGGCTAAGGACGGGATTCTCTCAGTGTTCCGTTGAGAACCGAAGAGACAGAAAACCGGAGGAATAATAAGGGACAGACCACGGTTTTCGTTCTTATAACCGGGGAAACCGTGGTCTGAAAATCATCTAGCCGGCCTCCCACCGCCGAGGAGGCGGTGGAGTTAAAGTGAGTTTTGCGAACTTGCACTAACCCAACGGAGGCCGAGATGAACTATAGCGGAATTGACCTGCATTCAAACAACAGTGTGGTGAGCGTGACGGACGAAGAAGACCGGGTGGTCGCCGAGAAGCGACTCCCCAACGATTTGTCGAAGATACTGGGATTTCTCATGCCGTGGCAAGAGGAACTGGCAGGGGTCGTAGTCGAATCGACATTTAACTGGTACTGGCTGGTCGATGGGCTACAAGCGGCGGGCTTCAAGGTCCATCTGGCCAACACAACGGCCATCAAGAAATACGAAGGGCTCAAGCACAGCGGCGATGAATCGGACGCCCGCTACCTTGCGCACTTACTGCGGCTAAGATCAAAGGGGTCAGACTCCTTTGATCCTACCAATGCACCTTTGTACCAAAAACCTCAAACGCCGGGTCGCACGAAATCAGCGTCGCGGATTCCAGCGAACTTTGTGCCGCCAGCATTCGGTCAAAGGGATCGCGATGATCAAGTCCATAGCCAGCGGCTTTCAAGGCGTGCAAATAAGTCACTGGCAAATGCTCAAAGCCGTCAGCTTCAATCAACTCGTTGAAGCGTGGGACAACTTCTGCGGCAATATCGAGTTTGCCGAGACGGTATTTCGTGGCAATTTCCCAGGCACTCGCCGCACTGATCATGATCGTGTTGGCTTCATCGGCAATCGCTTCTTTGGCACGAGGCGACAGCTTGGGGTCGTCAGTCAGCCACCATAGCAGGGCATGGGTATCGAGCAAGAACCTCATTTACCTTCCCACGCATCCAGCTCCTCAGTCGGCAAAGGTTCGAAGAAGTTTTCAGTGACTCGTCCGGTCAGGCGTCCTGGTTGTCGTTTGACGCCTGTTGGCGCCAGCGGCATCAGTCGGGCATAAGGTTTACCGGCCTTTGCCAGTACGATTTCCTGGCCGGCATGTGCCTGCTCCAGCAAACGCGAGAAATGTGTCTTTGCTTCGTGAACATTAACCGTCAGCGGCATGCTGGCCTCCCGTTGGTTGAGTGATGGACTAAGCTTATCATTGTTCATAATCTTGTGGATAAGCGGAGCGCATCCACCGATGGTATCTCCGAGACTGCAACCATTATGGATAGGCCACCTTCGAGCACAGCATCTGGAGAATAGCGTATTCATTGACTATCCAGCTTCAGATTTCTTCTGTTAGGACCCAATTGGTTTGGCACTTTTCACACCA
>NZ_JBMOJE010000030.1:0-44286 GCF_049316945.1 Propionivibrio sp.
TCCGGCGCCAGATACGCTTCGTCTACCGCCGGTAGAACCTGATGCCTTACCCGTACGGCCGACTGACGGACCACAAGCAGGCCCGACAACAAATCGCACGCCTTCAGGAATCCCTGAGCGAGGTCGATTATCTGTGTTCAGGAACGTTACTGAAACGCACGAAGGTGTGCGGCAAAGCCGGTTGCCGTTGCGCTCAGGACGTCAGCGCACGCCATGGGCCTTATTACGAGTGGGGTCATATGCAAGGCGGAAAACTCGTCCATCGAATGCTCTCGCCGCCGCAGGCGGTCTTGATGCAGCAGGCCATCGACAATTACCGCCGTGTGCAGAAACTTCTCCGCGAGTGGGAGGTGCAAACCGAACGCCTGATTGACGCTGAAGCGCCACGCGAAACCTGAACAAAATTTCTCCAGGGAAATTACGCCGATATTCGTTCAGCGACCTGCGGAATGTAAGTCCGGCTGATTGCCAACGCGGTCATTTACTACAACACGGCATTGCTGTCCAAGGAGTATGAACAGAAGGTGGCCGCCGGGGATCTGGACGCCATCGAGTTCATCCAGGGCATGTCGCCGGTGGCGTGGCAGCACGTAAACATGTTCGGGTCACTAGCCTTCAAAAGCCCCTCCATACCATTCAAAGCACATGAAAAAGCCAATACAAATCATCAATGCAAATATTAGCCATTTCAAGTCTACTTTTGTCCAATTCTGATCCAATGTGTCGCCTGCTTTCAATGCAACCATAGGTCGAAATTTACAACATTCGTTGGAACTGGAAGGAACTAGTCGGAACAACCTCAATATTTTTAACACGGGAGCCGGAATCCGGTCCATGGAGATGAGATTCAGGAGAACTTGAATAGAGTAAGCGCCACTTAGAAAAATGGCCAGAATACCAACGCCCATCGCCAACAACGGTGGCAATGAATAGAAACTGCAGAAGGTCACTGCGATCAGGGAAAGAAAGAGTAAACCTGTTTGAATGTTCGCAGAGGACCAGCGAAAGCCGCTTAGACGCCGAACCATAAGATAAATCATGAACACATGAAAAATGTAGGATCCAAAAAAAGCGATCCCTGCACCCTTCAACTTGAAATAACTCACAAATAACCACGCGAGACCAAGGTAGACAACAGTCCAAGCCAACTCTGAAAATATAAGAAGATTTTGCACGCCTTTGGCTACGATAATGAAGCCCATCGGCCACGAAATCACCCGAAGGGTCATTCCTAGACACAGCCAGCGCAAAATTTCAACCGCACCTTCGAATTTTGGCGTGTAGAAAAACAAAATGACCAGCGGTGCGAAAGTCAGGGTTGCAATCACACCAGGCCCTGCTAACAACAAACTGATATAGGCCTGTTCATTCACCATACGGTTGCATTCGCTATTGTCATGGGCGACCGCAGTTAGCCGAGGATAAAAATCTGTTCCCATAGACTGCAAGATAAAACCGATGTATAGCCCTCCAAGTGTCCAAGCAGCCTGGTACAAGCCGCCGGCGTCCAAACCGGCTTCGCGAACCACTAACATGCGCACAGCATAGGCTGCCCCTGACATCAACAGCGCACTCACCATGAAGGCGAAACCAAGTTTCACCAAAGCGGCAACTTCTTTCCTCACCACATAGGCATCTATCACAATGGGCTTTATATGTATTTTCCGGCTGTACAACCATGACAAAAGGGTACCCATTACGGAAAAAAGCACTAGCGATAGTACCAATCCATTTTCGCCAAGGAAATAAACTGCAGTTATGCTAATGAGTGTGCCAAAGACAGTACCCAATACTCCCATCTTGGCCATGTCAGAGATGCGGCGCATCCCATTAATCAAGGCTCCCTGACCGGCAGACACTAGATTAAAAAATATAGCCATTGACAGAAACGCTACGGCCAGAGTGTGTTGGTCGTTGCCAAAAGTGAAGGCCGACAGCGGCCCTGAAAATACGGCCAGTAAAGCAGCACCCAGAACACCGAGGAAAATCGATATTCGTCGCAGCACTGTGGCGGTTCGCGCAATCCTCTCGATGTCTCTCGTACCAACGGCCTCGGCAATCTGCCGCACACCACTGTTATTAATACCCATTCCAGCCACGCTAGTCACAAGGTCTGCAATCGCTTGATACAAACCCATCAATCCAATTCCGGCCGGCCCGAGCATAACCGCCATTGCCTTGGCACGAACGATGCTAATCGCAATATTAATGACCGAAGAGCCACCGATCATTGCTGAAGACTTCAAAATCTGGCCATAGGTATTCTTCTCAGCCATCACCAGCCCCTGATCATCATGCTGTTTCAGTCCAACGAAGCTCAATATAGGCTTTGGAAGGAGTCGCTACTGCTTTTACAAGAAGGCACTCGGGACATCTTTTATGATTGAAGCGTCGGTGGAGACAATAAATAGGCATGGGGCGAAAGAAACTCCAAAACGTACTTTTTGAGGTCGAAGTAGATATCCTCGGCCAAGGATAGATTTCCAATGGCATCATAGAAAAAATATTCCCTGACAAGGGCGGTCAACCTTGAATTTGATGCGAGGCGCCTCTGATAGACGGCTGGAATCTCGCTTCGGTCACTTGTCCATATTTGTCTGTTCGACCACAACTGGCCCCAGTTGGTTGCTACTGGAATAAATTTTTCCTTGCTGGCACACGGTGGCTGGTCTTGCTCTTTCAGATATTTTTTATGCAGTCTGAACTTTTGCAGAAAGTAACAATCGTACCTGATCACAATCTTTCAATCAGCATTCGGTGACCAATAACTTCGGCGTTTCACTAAATATTCTTGACAGTTTTTATTGATCCCACCTGTCGTCTTTTGACGATGGAATGATGTGCTAAACGTTGACGCCAATCAGGTCAATAAATGCTTATTCAATCCAAAAAGCATCAACCAAAGCACCAATACGTAATGGCAGCCAACTACCAACCATCCCTGCGCGACTATCTGTCCATTATTCGTCGTCGTGCTGTACTGCTAACCGTGACTTCTTCTGTCATATTCATTGGTGCGCTGGTAATTGCCTTTGTCTGGCCACCTGTTTTCCAGTCCACCGGTACCATTCTGATTGAAGCACAGCAGATCCCGAACGAGTTGGTGCAGACAACAGTGACAGGGTTTGCCGAGGAGACAATCGACGTAATCAGTCAGCGGGTAATGACCCGGGAGAACCTCCTCAAGATTATCGATAAGTACAAGGTGTTTCAACAAGACAGAGAAGTTTTGAGCGCACCCGAACTCGTCGACCGTTTACGCAAACGGATCAAGCTCGAAATCGTCGGTGCTGACATTGTGGGAGCGCGCAGGGGCAGGTCCACTATCACTTTCAATCTCTCCTTTGAGGACAGTTCGCCCTTTACGGCACACCAGGTCACTGACGGACTGGTAACCCTGTTTCTGAACGAAAACGTCAGAACCCGCACCGAGCGGGCCACGGAGACCACGGAATTTCTCTCCAGGGAAGCGGACCGGCTCAAGGTGGATCTGGAAACTATTGAGCAGCAAATTGCCGCCTACAAACGCGTAAATGGAAATAGCCTGCCGGAGCACCAAGGATTGCGTGTGAGCATGCTCGCCCGTGTCGAGGCAGATCTTCGCAATATGGAGCGCGAATACAGTGCAACTCAGGATGAGTTGAGGTTTCTCGATCTCGAGCTTTCCGCCGTCAAATTGGGAGTGGGTACGCCGCTGAGCCAGGAAGTGCATCTTAGCCCGGTGCAGGAGTTGGAAAAACTGAAAGTTGACTATGCCAAGTTAAGTTCGTCCTACACTGAATCCCACCCCGATCTGCGCGCCATGAAACGCAAGATGGAGGAACTCAACGGCAACTTGGGAAAAGATGGCACCACTACGGTTGCCTCAGTTGGCTCCTCGATGGAACTGGCCATTGCCAAGGTGCAAGCAAAAATGGCCACCGCGAACAATCGTCTAAAGTCCCTGAGTCAGCAAGAAAAGGAACTGAGAGCCGATCGCAATTCATTGGAAAAACAGATCATCGAATCGCCTCAAATTGAGCGGGGTATTGCGACACTTATGCGAGACCACGAAAGTGCACATAAAAAATATGAGGAGCTGCGATCGAAGGAGTTGAGCGCCAAGACGGCCGAAAACCTGGAAGGGGAGCAGAAAGCAGAGCGCTTTTCTCTACTGGAACCGCCGCTGTTGCCAGAAAAGCCAATCAAGCCCAATCGTGGCAAGATTATTCTAATCGGTTTTTTTGCGGCGCTGGGAGGCTCCACTGGCCTTGCGTTTTTGTTGGAGATGCTTCATCCCAGGATCCGTGGGTCAGCGGAGCTTGTGGCAGTTCTCCGCCACAGACCATTGGCGGTGATCCCCTACATGTTCACCGAAGCGGACAAGGCAAGGAAACAACAAAACATTAGAACTTTCGTTCAGGCAACCATGGTCAGTTCGGTGCTAGCTCTGTTTGCTGTGCATTTCTTTTACATGTCGCTGGATAGGCTGATCCTGAAAATTATTTCCAAATTTTAGTGAGCATTATGTAATGGAACGAATCAAGCAGGCCCTGGACAAAATCAGACAATTTGAAAAGGGCAGTGTTCCTGTCGCGTTGGAACGTATGCCGGAAAGCCTGCCTCTCCAAGTGTCCGCTCTTGAAAACATCAACTATACGCATAGCAGGGTGGTCGAACTCGACCCCGCCCACCTTGAAAAACACCGGGTGGTGATGGCCTACAACAAGGGCGACCCCGTAGCGAGCAGCTTCGACCTGCTGCGCACGCAGGTTTTGCGACGCATGAAAGAGAATAAATGGCGAACTCTTGCCATCACTTCGCCCACCCCCGGCGCCGGCAAGACAGTAGTCGCCATCAATCTGGCGATAAGCATCGCACAGCATACTGAAACAAGTGCCTTGCTGGTAGATTTTGATTTGCGACGACCAAAGGTCGGCACCTATTTGGGAATAACTTCTGGCAAATCGTTGAATGAATTGTTGACTAACGAGGCGAGCCTTCCCGAGGTGTTGGTTAATCCGGGTATCCCCCGCTTGCTAGTCCTGCCGACACACCGCCCGGTCTTGAAATCATCGGAGCAACTTACTTCCCGCAGAGTCATCGAACTGGTGGCCGAGCTTCGCAGCCGTTATGACTCGAGAGTGGTTATTTTCGACTTGCCGCCAATCTTGTCTGCGGACGATGCCATCGCTATTCTGCCCCAAATCGATTGTTACCTATTGGTAGTGGCAGACGGGTGGGATAACAAGTTGGATATCGAGGAGAGTATGAATCTGATGCAAAGAGCCAATCTCCTTGGCACGGTCCTGAATAAGGCGGATGTGCCAATTAACCCGTATGGATATCCATATTACTGAAAGCCAATTAGCCGTCCCTTTGGTCTGAAATAATACTTCGATGGTTTTCAAAATCGGTACAAATCGAAAAATACGATGAGCCTCATTGAACAAGCGGTAATCCGTCTGGAGCAACTAGGCAAAGCGGGTGTAACTATTCCTTGTTCAGCCGGGGACAACGGTAGGCAAACGCCTTTCGTCCCGGCTGCCAGTGTTACTCCCCAGGCGACATCACATTTTGAGCGGCAATCCGGCGTCTTCACCAAGGCCTCAGTTAGCCCCTCAGCAGATGCGGCCTCAAACATTTATTGTGCATACTATGGTTTGAAGGAAAGGCCGTTTTCTATTCAGACCGATCCGGATTTCATTTTCCTCGGGCTGCGGCACACGCTAGCTTATGCGATGCTAGAGTATGGCATCCAAAGCCAGGCTCAATTCACGGTGATTAGCGGTGAAATCGGGTGTGGTAAGACCACGCTGATACGACATCTGCTCAACAATATTGGGCGGAACCATACCGTTGGCTTGGTCACCAATACCCACAAAGACAGTAATGACCTGCTGGATTGGATCATGTTGGCGTTCGGACAGCCATACGCCGGTCTCTCACGTGTTGCACTGTTTGATGCATTCCAGCAATTTCTGATCGCGGAATACCGCACTGGGCGGCAAGTCGTATTAATCATTGATGAAGCCCAGAATTTGAATACTAGTTCCCTCGAAGGGTTACGCATGCTTTCCAACATTAATGCGGAAAAGCATCTGTTGCTGCAAATGATTCTAGTGGGCCAACCACAGTTGAAGGATCTGCTCAGGCAAGCCGATTTGCGACAGTTCGCCCAGAGGGTCTCGGTCGATTTCCATATCACGCCCTTGGCGAGTACCGAGGTGGAGGACTACATCAAACATCGCCTTGCCGTCGCCGGTCGAAACGCCCTTCTTTTCACACCAAAAGCATGCGAAAAAATCGCACTCATAAGCCGAGGCATTCCACGCTGTATCAACACGCTGTGTGAAACCGCAATGGTCTATGGATTCTCAGCGGAAGCAGAGATTATCGACCTAGACCTCATAGATGAAGTGGTCCGGGACAAGATCGAATACGGGGTTTTCACACCTGACTGAACCGCCTCAAAATGCGCGTTGTTGAATAAATGGAGGACGGTTTTCAGATGGCGCCGCTAGTGTCGTGTTCTAACGACAGGCAGCGTGTAGGACTCTGTTCTTCACCTGGATTAGAAAATACATGACCTGGAACCATTTTTCCTGAGTCAGCTTAGGCTTTTGGACTATGGCGCGTCCCCATAGCGTCGTGTTCAGACGACAAAAAGCGCATAGCACTCTGTTCTTCTCCTGGATTAGAAAATACATGACCTGGAACCATTTTTCCGGCGTCAGCTTAGGCTTTTTGACTATGGCGCTTCCCCATAGCGTCGTGTTCTGACGACAAGCAGCGCATAGAACTCTGTTCTTTACCTGCTACTGGTTGCGGGTTTTTTTTCTGAGCTCTTATCTTGGAAGCCTCTGCAGGCGGGGAATGCAGACCAGTCATACAGAATCCACTTGGCAGAAAACCCCCCAAGCATGGTCGCAAACCGCTATTCGATCCGGCCATTTTTTAAGAGCGGTTGAACACCTTCGAGAGGGGCCCTGGGAAGACAAATTCAAGCGTTTGCTCAATCTCTTCGGTGTTTAAGAAAACACCATATTTGTAGCTTGTAGCGGTTGATTTTTGACTGGTATGAAAAGTGCTTATAGGTTCTTGGTAGAAATCAGAAGTAAAAAAAGTTGACTTTAGTCAATTTATTTACTTTAGTGATGAAGGCGCATATTACTAAAGTAATAGTTGCTATCCGACGATCAACTGGATCGAGAGATGCATATCAAAAGCAAAAACTAACTATATCGCCACCTTTAGTGCGCCATTTGACTGGCAAATTGTTGTTATTAACCTAACTATATGATTAACATAGGTAATAAATCCGTGGCAGCGATCCTTATTTTACTTTCGTCAGTCGATGCCCTGAAAGTCTGAGAAGAATATTCCATGTTTAACACTCCCCGCGTCCTTAGCGGAAATGAACCACAAAAAACCCGCCATGCCATCCCCCTTGTTTCCTGTCCCGTCCCGCATCTCAGAAGTGTCCGTGTGTTGGTGCCCTTATTTATGGGCCGCCCTCAACGCGGTGGTGTTGCCGAGAACATGAGGTACCGGTTTAAGCAAATGGGCGACGGAGTCCTCTCACGGGACTATGAGTGGCAGTTAACTCAAGCTCGCGTCTTGGTCCACCATCATCCCCCAACCTGCATAAGCATGCTGAGGCCTTCTCGGCAGTACTGTTGAAACTTATATTTCTTATCGTTTCTTTGTTTATCGTATGGCTCACTGGAGCTACCCAATGTTCAGAATAATTATGAAGCCGTTCTACCTTGCCCAAACCGTGTATTCTCTGGCGATATGGCTGGTCATCTTGTCTCTCTCGATGGTTAGCGCCTATGGGGGTCAGGCCAGCCTGACTTGGGATGCAAATACGGAAGCTAATCTGGGCGGATATCGTCTTTACTATGGACAAATCAGCCGTAGCTATACTGCCAATGTCGATATTGGTAACAAGACCAGCTATACGGTAACCAATCTTTCAGATGGTGCAACCTATTACTTCGGTGTCACTGCGTATGACACCACCAAGACATTAGAAAGCGCGACTTCCAACGAAGTCACTACAACGCTTCCCATCGCGGTCCCTGTCGCCAGTTTCAGCGCGACGCCCACGGCGGGCGCCGCACCACTGGCAGTGACCTTTAACGACACTTCGACCGGCACCGTTACCGGTCGATCCTGGGCGTTTGGTGATGGCACCACCAGTACGGCCCAAAATCCCACCAAAACCTATACTGCGGCGGGTATTTATACCGTCCAACTCACGGTGACCGGTTCGGGTGGCAGCAACAGCATGACCAAGACCGGCTACATCACGGTGACCGCCGCGGCCCCCGCCCCCGTCTCCAGTTTCAGCGCGACGCCCACGACGGGCAACGCGCCACTGGCAGTGACCTTCACCGACAGTTCGACCGGCACCGTTACCAGTCGATCCTGGAATTTCGGCGATGGCACCAGCAGCACCGCCCAAAACCCCACCAAAACCTATACCGCGGCGGGCACCTATACCGTCCAGCTCACGGTGACCGGTTCGGGTGGCAGCAACAGCGTGACCAAGACCGGCTACATCACGGTGACCGCCCCGGCCCCCGTCTCCAGTTTCAGCGCAACGCCCACGACGGGAAACGCGCCACTGGCAGTGACCTTCACCGACAGTTCGACCGGCACCGTTACCAGTCGATCCTGGAATTTCGGCGATGGCACCAGCAGCACCGCCCAAAACCCCACCAAAACCTATACCGCGGCGGGCACCTATACCGTCCAGCTCACGGTGACCGGTTCGGGTGGCAGCAACAGCGTGACCAAGACCGGCTACATCACGGTGACCGCCCCGGCCCCCGTCTCCAGTTTCAGCGCAACGCCCACGACGGGCAACGCGCCACTGGCAGTGGCCTTCACTGACAGTTCAACCGGCTCCGTCACCAGTCGATCCTGGAATTTCGGCGATGGCACTATCAGCACCGCCCAAAATCCCACCAAAACCTATACCGCGGCGGGCACCTATACCGTCCAACTCACGGTGACCGGTTCGGGTGGCAGCAACAGCATGACCAAGACCGGCTACATCACGGTGACCGCCGCGGCCCCCGCCCCCGTCTCCAGTTTCAGCGCGACGCCCACGACGGGCAACGCGCCACTGGCAGTGACCTTCACCGACAGTTCGACCGGCACCGTTACCAGTCGATCCTGGAATTTCGGCGATGGCACCAGCAGCACCGCCCAAAACCCCACCAAAACCTATACCGCGGCGGGCACCTATACCGTCCAGCTCACGGTGACCGGTTCGGGCGGCAGCAACAGCGTGACCAAGACGGGCTACATCACAGTGACCGCCCCGGCGGCTCCCGTTTCCAGTTTCAGCGCGACGCCCACAACGGGACCGGCACCCTTGGCGGTGACCTTCGCAAACAGTTCCACAGGAACCGGCCCCCTCACCTATGTCTGGACTTTCGGCGACGGAGGTACCAGCACAGCCCAAAATCCAGCGCATACCTATGCGACCCTGGGTACCTACGCGGTGAGCCTGACCGTGACCGATTCCAATAGCACGAAGAACACGAAGACGTTAACCGGTTATATCACCGTCTCCGCAGCCAGTGCCGGGAGTGGGCTAGTCGCTGCCTACAACTTCGAAGAAGCCAGTGGCACGACGGTGGTTGATGCCTCCGGCAAAGGCAATCATGGCATCATCTCTGGCGCCACGCGGACCACGTCGGGCAAGTTCGGGAATGATCTGTCCTTGAATGGCACTAGCAACTGGGTGACGGTCAACGACTCGGCCACTCTGGATCTGACCACCGGCATGACGTTGGAGGCGTGGGTGTATCCGACCACCAACACCGGTAACCGCTCCGTGCTGATCAAGGAAAATGCGCCGGGTAACTCCGTCTATTACCTCTATGCCAACACGTCCGACGACAGCAACAATACCCCTTTGGGTGGTGGAGTTTACGGCGGCCAGTATCAGTTTGTGCATGGAGTCTCGAGGCTGGCTAGTAGTGCGTGGTCGCATGTAACAGTCACCTATGACGGCGTCACCGAGCGGCTTTATGTCAACGGCCAACAGGTGGGTACAAAGGCGCAAGCGGGAAGCATGGGCGTTTCCGGTGCCCCATTGCGCATCGGAGGCAACAGTATCTGGGGTGAGTACTTCAAGGGCCGCATTGATGAGGTCCGGATCTACAATCGCGCCTTGAGCGCAACGGAAATCCAGACCGACATCAATACGGCAGTCGAGACCTCTTCGCCTCCCAAACTCTTGTTGGGTAACCAGACTCTTGATGTAGCAGTGGCTGACTCCCTACCGCAAGGCAAGGCGGCCGCGTTCCAGACCAGTGCTTCGGTCACAGGCCAAGTCACCAGCCTGCGCGTGTACGTGGATACGGGTTCGGGTTCCACGAAGTTGGTCGCCGGTATTTACAGGGACAGCAACGGACATCCAGGTGCTCTGGTGGCCAAGGGGACATTGAGTTCGCCAGTGGCGGGAAGTTGGAACAAGGTTCGTATGCCGGCCACGGCGGTTACGGCGGGTACGCGTTACTGGATCGCGATCCTGAGCCCGAATGGGTCGCTCAAGTTCCGTGGCAAGATGGGCAGCACAGCGGGGCTTGGCGAAATGAGTGCGAGTACCACCCTTACCACGCTACCGAGCAGTTGGACGACAGGCACCAGTTCTTCCGGTGGCCCGCTGTCGGGGTATGCAGCGGGGTATTGATAGCGATCGGACCCGCACCCCCAGATGCGGGGGATTTCATGGGTTATTTGGTTGTTAATTGATCGCTGACAAAAGGCGCGTAGCGCGCCTTTTTGTTGGCCTAACTTGAGAGGACTGTTTCATGAAACGTTTAGGACTGATTTTCCTTAAGGTGCTTTTTTTAATACAATGTTCAGGAAGCATTGCTCTGGCACAAACATTGAATCCTCCTGGAAACCTACGGCTAGTAAGTACTGTGGCAGTGCCGCTGAGCTGGGGGGACCCAGCCTTCGCCAGCGTGACAAACTCAGGCGCGCTTACCTTGAGCAGTGGCTCCATTCGAAGCAACCTCTCAATTACGGCAACTGGGCCTCAAGCATCTGTTCAATGCAATGGCTCGTGTACCCTCAACAATATTCGAATATCCTCACAAGAAGGCGTCCGCTGCACAAGTGGTAATTTAAATTTGAACTGGGTCTGGGTTGAGGCGCAAGGGGTCAGCGGAGATCATGCCGATGGGTTACAGTGCTATAGCCCTGGCAGCACCGGAGTCAATACGATTAAGAATACAACCTTTCGCGCTTACAATCATGATGCAACAGCAGCATACTTTTCGGCAGATGATTGGAAGGGATCGCACAACTTTGAGGACGTGCTATTTTGGGGAGGCCCTTTTGGACTCCGTATAAATGTCGATGGGGGAACAAGTGCCTCCCTTAAGAACGTATATTTTGTTCAGGGCTCTTTTTTGTATAGTGCGTTCCTGATTGACGTACCCATTCTCAAGTGGGAAAACGTTCGTTGGGCAACAATTGTGAATGGGCAACTGGTTCCCGGCGCCCAAATCCCTCGACCTTAGCGGCCTGTTTTTCTCCCGTGCAACTGCTCAGGAATCAGGCACAGGAAGCACGCGTCATCGTACCGCCCAGTCGATGACGCGGCACCGGGCACATCGTACTGCGGCGCCCAAAACACGTGGTGTTTCCGTCTTCTCACTGGTGCCACCGCTTGGACTACCGCCTATACCCCGTTCGACCCGTCCTTCGACCGATTGGCGCTGTATATGGGACCCAACGCATACTTTTACTGCCCGCTCTCCCATAATCGCTGGCCAGTCTATCCTGCATAGCGGAAATCGTCGAAATGGCGGCCAACTGAAATAGCCAAAGCGAATTCGTTTGGTCAAAATAGGTGATGCTGATGAAGTTCGCCATATGACCGGCGACAGCTGCTCCAAGACCCCACGTCAACAACTGCTCGTTTTTTCGTGGTGGAAATAATTGGCCGAGCGCCTTCAAGGCGCGACCGACATTACCAAAGGCGCAGACAAGTACACGGATCAACAGCAGGATGGCGATGAGCCCACCGTCGGCACCAAAGGCTACATACAAGTTGGTCAAATCCGCCGCGCCATGGATGAGATACGGGAACCAGCCCGATGTCTGCTCCAACGGCATCCCGGCCAGCCACCAGTGGTCAATGTTCCGGATCGCTTGATTCATCAGATACGAGCGATGCCAGCCGCTCCCGCCGAATAGCAGACTCATCTTGCTAGGCAAGTACCAAATGGGATCCCGCATGACTACCGCGAGTAGCAGCAGAGCCATGGCGATTCCAATCCGCAACATCTTCATCCTTGTTCTTATCGGCCAGCAGAGCCATCCGAGGAGACCAACCATCAGCATTGTCAAAGGCCCGCCCGAGGCCGCCAGGACAACGATCGCCACGCAGAGCACTACGCCAACCCAGCCCAGCACCTGGCGCGTACTGGCCAATGCAAGCCCGACATACATGAGAGCGAAACTGGCACCGAACGTACCAAGCAATGCCGGATGTGAGAAGCTACCAAAACAGCGAATCCGACCCTCCTCGGCATCAATCCAGACTGTCGGAACCCCACCAAATATCGCCAAGGGATTCTGTCCGGTCCATCGCTCCATGCCAACCACTCCGACAAATGGTATCAACAGCATCACTGAGCGCTGGAGTAGCCACCTGATATCCTGTTCGTTTCGCATGAGACCGCGAAACATCGTGTAGGCCAACAGCACGTCGACAAATTCTCCAATCTTCGACAGCGGTGTGGTCATCGTAATATTTACCGAGGTACCAAACCCCAGTGCCGACCGCAGAACAAAAACGATCGTGACGTATGCATAGGCCGCGAGCACTATCCGATCAAGGCGGTTGAGTTCGCGCCATTTGAATTCATGCTTCGAGACTACTCGAAGGAACCCCGCAATCTCTACGAATCTGAACGGGTACATCCTCAGACCAAATACATCCACTCCGCCCCTCTGCGAGAGGTACATCAAGGTGGCAATCACCGCAAGCAGGGCCCATCGTCGCGGCGCAAAGAGCACGGTTGTGCAACTGATGATCAGAAATACATAAGTAATCGGTGTCATGACTACACAGTCCGCGCCTCACCTGGTTGACGATCACAACCTGGAAAAAAAACTCAACTTATGCAATTATCAATAAACGCAGATAGCGCTATCGCCTTGGCAAACATGTAATTAACCAATTCGTAGTATTAAGTCAGCCAACGGTCTGACAACCGACGATGCCTGCGGCGGGGTCAAAGGCCTGGATCATGGCCTATACCAAGCTGTGAGATGCGGTCGGCGTCCGGTTAGTAACTCCGACACCGAAACCCCTTGAAGTTGGCGAGCGTCGAGTCCGGTCAGCACGAGATCGACGATCCTCGCCCGGTCCAGATCGGGATTCGGTGCCGGGACTTCCGGATCCGCAGCCAGCGAATCGTGTAGAAGCAACACTGCTCCGGGCACCACGGTTTCTACCGCGCGCTGGGCTATCAGATGCTCCGGCTGTTGCGTCCAGTCCTGACAGTCGGCGCTCCACACCACGACTCGCATGCCACAGCGACGGGCGGCTATATAACTCCATAAGCTTTGTGATCCATAGGGCGGCCGGAACCAGCGGGGAGGTCGGCCTGTCACAGCGGCTAATCGTTTCGCTGCGTCGCCAATATGCGATCGCAGCAACCGTGGATCGAGCCGAGTCAGGCGCCGGTGGTCGGGGCCGTGCAATCCGACATCGTGACCCTCGGCTAGCATGCGCCGAATCAGATTCGGACATGCCTCGGCCTGGTTAACAAGGACAAACCACGTTGCTCGCATGCGGTGCTTGGCGAGTACATCGAGTATACAGGGCGTGTGAGCGCGGTCGGGGCCGTCGTCGAAAGTCAGCGCGACCAGTGGCTCGCTGGTTAGCGCACCGCGGATCGAACCAAAAGGCCCAACAAGCGGATCGGTGAATTTTCGGATGCGGCGTCGGGCTTCGCCCGACAGTTGCGTCCGAAGTCGCCACATCAGGTCTAAACGAGTCATTGTGCCGAACGGGCGCTAACGAGTCCCATGTGCGCCAAAATATTTCGCGTCACGGCGGGCCAGTTGAAGTGTTCACGAACTCGTCGTGCCCCTGCTTGGCCCAGTTGCGCAGCGAGTTGCGGCTCACTCAGCAACTGTATCAATGCGGCGGCTAAACTGGCAGGATCATGTGGCGGGACGAGGCGACCGGTCACGCCGTCCAGTACGACCTCGGAGCGGCTTCCTTCGTCGGTTGAAACGACTGGCAACCCAAAAGCCGAAGCTTCGAGCAATACATTTGGAAACGCATCGACGACGGGCGCGATGCAGAAACATGTAGCCGTCGCGTAGGCTGCAAGCAAGCGCGCTTCCTCCTCCGGCTTGGACCGATCAAGCAGCCCCAGCACATCGATACCAGGTTCGCCATCAAGCTCGGGCGGACGGCATCCCACCACAATTAGTCGCGCACCCGATACGGCTGCCTTAACGCGGCGAAATGCATCTAGCAACAGCGCCCCCCCTTTCTGCTCCCAGTCAAGTCCGACGAAGAGGATCGCCGGTGCGAAGGGGTCGGGGGAGCGTGGCGGGAGCACTAATGGCAAGTTGGCGCCGGCACCAACCGTGATTACCTTCGCCGGAGGCTGATCGTAGCGCTCAATGACACTGCGTCCGGTCCAGTCCGAAAGCACAAAAACACGCTCGCAAGAATTGAATACTTCACGTTGCCACTCAATTGCTTCAGCGCGCACCCTGGCCGAGGCGCTAGCGACCTGATAGTTTCCTCCCGTCTCGATGGCCTGCACGACGGTAAGATCGGTGAGACAGAACACGCGGCGGCCAGAGCCGGCTGCTTGCACATGTGTGCCAATTTGCAGTACGTAAGAGGCATCCGGAAGCGCATATAGCCTCTTGAGAAAGCGACGGGTCATCTGCTCGTGTGTGCGCCGCGACCAATACCAGTCAGGGTCGATACGCGAGTTCCAACGGCTCGCCGGTCGACCGAGGGAACGCCAGCGGATCGCACCACGTAGCACATCGTGCCAGCGCAGGTCTCGGGTCGCGATGTTATCGATCGAAATACCTTGGCGCTGGATTTCGGTGAATAGGTTAAACGACAGACCGCTGAACGTGCGACGTGCGAGCGGTTCGTTGGGTGCTACGGCGACCAGGCGCTTCATCGATTGGGGTTCCACACGCGTGCCAGTCCTAAGCAGCTACTGCCAACGTGCCCGTTGCCGGTCGTCACTTCCAACTGATCAATAGCTTTCGGACTCTCCAGAAGGCGAAGGATAGTCATCCTCGGTCGCTTTGCCTTCAGCAACGATGGTGTTTTTAGGGCGTTCGCCAGGTATTGAAAGGCTCGTAGCGTCATAAGAGTCTGCCGAATGGGCAGAAAAACGGACTCGAATCCGAAGAGCGGAGGCAGCGATATATGCCGTCTCTGAAAAGGAACCCACGCAAGGAAAAATTGTTGAGCATTACGGGTGAGCATTGCTTGCAATCTTTAGAGTAAACACGGCATGCGGCGCCGATTGTTATTGGTCACGAAAATTCCGAATCACTCGAGCGAGTTAAACGCCTTCGGAAACCTAAATAGTTGACGCCGGCGCGCTACTCGGCTTCAGTATTGTGCAAAACCAGGACTTCGCGCCCTGAGTGATCATCGTCTCGTCCACGACAACATAATGCGCCTTGAGATAACGTAGGATCGCCAAAGCTCGTCGAGAAGCAGTATACGTAGATAAGATGAGAACCCCTCCCACATTCAGGGCCTGACAGTATCGCGCTATCGTGTTGAGCGGGTCATGGAAGTAGTAATGAACCTCGTTGAAGACGATCGCGTCAAAAACTTCCTCGGGTTGGTAGGCCTCCGCGTCGATTTGAAGAAATGCTGTCTGCGTGTTCTGTTGCGGCATTAGCTTCGCAATGGCAACTTGGGAAATGTCTATGCCTACATATCTGGTGTAGCCGTAGGGCCGATAGCGTTCGAACAAAACGCCCTCGCCACATCCTACGTCAAGCACCGCGCGCCACGGTTTGAGATAAGCGATATAGCCTGCGATGACTGCGTATCGCGAGAATTCATCGAGGTGCTCCATGTACACCCACTGGCGATTTCTGAATTGAGTGTCCCATTCCTCGCGGGCCTTTGGGACATCCCCTTTCATTTGCTGCATTTCCCATTGATGGACCGTCTTCTCTATTTGTCCTTTGAAAGGAAACGTCCGTCCAAAGAGGTAGACGTAATAAATTGCTCTCAGCCACCGGAATGGGTAATCGACTATCTTGGTCTTGGCTGTGAGGAAATTTCTCATCCCCCCTCCTTTATATTCGCTTGTCGTTATCATCTTTAAGAACACTCAGTACCCACAAGTTTTGTTCGTCAGTGTGAAAAAATTGCCGCATCGAATGCTTGGATTTATCCATCCGGGGTCCAGCCAAGCACTTCTTTGGCATTCAAGCCTCGCAATGCGCCGTACGCAGCATGCGCTTGTTCATAACGCCCCTGTGAGAGGGCCCGCAAACTCACCAAGACTGAATAAAGGAAGACCGATGGCAACGCCCAAGGGAAAAATTTCCGGGTGAAGCGGAGTCGGCTGCGAACCAGAAAGAAACAAGATAAAGGGCTTCTGTTTGTGCGACGGTGGCTCGAACCGATCGAGGCGCCCTCCTTGTGGTAGACGACCGCGTCGTCCGCGTATACCAATCGATACTGATTCTTGCCTCGCATAACCCAATCCAACTCTTCATAATAAAGAAAATACCCCTCGTCCATCAACCCTGCCTTCTCAATGAAGTTGCGCGACACTAGCATTGATGCTCCGCTCAGGTGGTCAAGGCTACCCTCTATCGCCCGAGCATCAACGGCAGACAAGACGGACTGATTATTGCCGATGAGGCGGCTTGTGCCAGTCCAGCGGGAGAACCGACCGCCTCCCAAAACTTGAATCCTGTCCGGCTGCCAGTAAAAAAGTATACGCGAACCGCACATTCCCGCCTCCTTCTCGTCGCGCAGACGTCTTTCCATTCTTGACAGGCAATCCGGAGCGACAACCGTATCGTTGTTAAGTATCCACACGTAACGAATGGCACTGTTCGCGAGCGCAAACCGAATACCAATATTCACTCCCCCGGCAAAACCGTGGTTCCTTGCAGCGTCGATGAAGAACAGATTAACGCCTGAATCCCATCCCCGTCCGCAGGCGGCGTCATCCAGATTCAACCTGACGAACGGAATAGGCCTACCATACGCAATGGGAACGCATTGGCGGAAGACATCTGTTTTCGGAGGCATCGAGAAGTGCCCCTCCGCCCACGCAGCCAGCTTGGACAACGAATTATCCTTCGATCCATTATCCACAACCACAACAAACTGATTGCAATAGTCGCTGGCGAACAAGCTCTCAAGGCAATCGATCGTGTCGTCGGACCCATTCCAGTTAACAAGGAGGGTGACGATAGCAGGCGTGTTCCTCAGCTCTAATGTGTACGATGATGTCAGTGTGAGTTGTGTCACCAGGGTCGCTCCTTCCATGCGGGTACGTGAAATATTGCAAATTAAATCGGCGGCGTGCCCATGGTTCACAGCAACCCAGACAGGTTGCCATTTTCCTCAAGACAGGGCAATCAGGATGGTATATATGGCGTTCGGCGAGACTATTTTTCCTTTGTCATCCATTGCGATTTAAATAATGTTAGGGTCTTGACATAAGGATGTCAGCGTCTTATAAGCACAAAGATTCACCTTTGTTTGCCGAGATAACTCTCGGATCGCTTGTAACTATTGCCATTCTTGAGCGTTTGAATGCGCATGAGCCCTGAATACCCAATAATAAAAAAAAGTAATAAACGGACAATAGAAGTTATTGATCGGTAGTCCTTGCAGGATCGCCACATTAAGGATAGACCCGTCTTTTTATTGTCGCGCCTGAATTCTTCCATGCCACAGTAAAAACATGCGCCTGCCAGGCGCCGTTCCACGAAGGACCTTTCCAACGAGGTTAGCTCATACCTGCCCAAAAGTTTTCCATAGGTGACAATCCCGGATTTGTATCCGTTGCGCGGATCGCTCTCTTGTGAGGCTGACAGGCTGACATCGCCTTCGCCCCGGCTGAGGATACTTGCTAGGGGCCTGGCTAGAACCCCCAAAGGGCCGAGCAGAGCGACCCTGCATGCAAGGTCTCGATCTTCAGAGAGCGTCAAATTTTCATCGAACATGCCCACTCGTGACAGGGCACTCTTTTTTATGAGTAATGATGAGGGGAAAAAATTTAATTTACATACAATTAGTAGGGGGTTGTATATCACCCGCTCGGTTTCATCTTTAAATATTTGTTCCCTGATATCCAAAAAGGATAATTTGTTTGTCCCATCATCGATGTACACATCGGATGCCACCATGACAATCTGAGGATAGCGGTCAGCAAGATCCAGTTGTGATTGGAGCTTCTCAGGTAGCCATTCGTCGTCTGAATCGAGAAACGCAATCCATTCCCCACGGGCTTCCAGAATGCCCCTATTTCGGGCCGCGCTGACACCAGCGTTTGTTTGATAAACATAACGCACTTGGTCGCCGTAATTTCCGATTAACTGCCTTGTCTGATCAGTAGAGCCGTCATCCACCACAATAATTTCTAAGTTTGTGTAGGTTTGCAGTAAAGCACTGTCAATGGCTTTTGAAATCCATTTGACCCTATTGTAGGTGGGAATGACGACCGAGACGCGCGGAACCTCTTTTGTTTCCATAGTGTTTTTCAGGTTGTCCATGGAATTAGGAATGCATTTATCCGAATTAATGTCAGCCAGCGATTCATATCCAAGTTGCACCGCAATCAGCCGGGAATCAATTTTTCTGAATTCACCTCTCAAAAAATATCTTTTCAACTGCCGAAAATTCCGCCATGTTATCGGCCAGCATTTTTCATCCAGCAGGGTCACGGTTGTAGGGATAGGCAATACATTGCGCCACTTGGCAGACATGTACCTAAACGCCTTTCTGTACCCAGAATCCAGGAAGTATTTGGTTCTGTCGTTGTGGACAATAGGATTCTTGGCTACAAAACATTTCTTCCCCATTTTCAAAGAATTTTGAACAATATCCGTCCCATAAAGATGAAAACCAGGTAGATGCGCATCGAATCTGACACCCGATTGCGCATTCACCACCAGAAGCACTTCGTCCAGTGAAACCGCTTCTTCAATCTCCTCGCCATCGTCGATTTCCTCCCTCGTCCCCTCCGACCATAGCTTGCCGACTACCCTGCCGGAAGGACTGACGCCGGTTACTCCAATGACCGCCCAGTTTTCCCCAATTGAGGATTGAATCCTGTCAATTAGGTCGTCCATTCTGGTAAGCCAAGACTCAGGCAAATACACATCCTGGTGAACAAAAATGAAGTATCGGCATCTTGTGCTATCTAACACCTCGTTGAAGGCGATCGATGCTGATTGACACCCGCGCAGGATCTGGACTTCCAATTTTGAGTAAGCCGTTGATCTGGCCAGATTATCAGCAAGAATCTTGTCGTTGTTCACCGCTACGACTATCTGATATTGAGAAGAACGTTCCGAATTCACGAGTATATTCTTAGTATTGTGAAGAGCACCAAGGCACGGACTCACTTGTCCTGACCCGTTTGCCGGCAGCCTCACAGTTTTGACGTCGGTTCACCGTAGCCGCGCGAGCACGCAACTGGGGCGCAGCCTGACCGTCGCCCGCTATGATAAGCCGCGCCGGCCAGGAGTCAGCAAGTTGGTTGGCAGCTTCGACCGCGTTTACCAGGGCGTAGAGCTTCAGATCGATGGAGAGGCGAGACACTTTGACCACGAGCGATTCGCTCGGAGCAACACCATGCTTCGCCCGAAAGCCCGTACCGTCGTTTGCAGTGTTGTCGCCCTCGATATCTATCGGCGGCTCCATTACGTACACTGGACCGCGATGCGTGGCCCGGGCCTCCTCGGCCAACGCTTTCGTCTCCATGACTAGCGGCAGCACACCCGGCACCATGGGCATCACCGACAAACTGTTCCAGTAGGAACTCAAGATAAGTTCAACTCCTTCCTAGGCACCAGACGCGGCATCGTCGGAAGCAAATGCCGAACTCGTCGCAGTATTGCTGCGACGACTAGCGGACTGTCCCAGCGGCGCAACCGACCGGACACCAAGGGAGGCACGTGGCGCGGTGCGTATCCGCTCCTATGCATAAAGTCGTATAGATCTGCGTCGCTTCGGACGGAGTTCCACGGGAAACTAATCAGCCGCAGGGCCGCACTTGGCTGACCGGAGCGCTCTAGCATGATCGCCAGCGAATTCATCCACGCGGTTAACGGTTTGTCCTGGAGGCGATGTATGGACACCACCTTCTTGGATTGAAACGCCAGCGGAACCGACTTCTGTAACAAGAACGCTGCGGCGCGGGCTTTGTCCAGTTCCGGATGCGAGACCTCCAGGAACTGCCTCGCATAGCGAAATGCAGTCCGAGTCCGACCCATCGCGAGAAGTGCGACGATCAGGTACGCCCACTCGATAGGGTCAGGGGGCGTCGTTTCGCTCGAGCCAAGCGAAGCTTTGAGCATACGGACCAGATCCTGGAGCGCCTGCGCAGGCTTGCCTCCCTGGAGGTTACAATAGGCTTCAAAAAAATCTATGTCCGGCATACAGGGCGCGATTCGCTTGCACTCTTCAATGAGAGGGATAGCAAGTTCTAGCCGACCCGCGTTAATATGACTGCCCGCTTCGCTAAGCAAGCGCAGATAACGACCGCCGCCTTCCACGTGCAGGGTCTGCAAATCCTGTTGATCCTTCTGCTGCAGAACTAGTCGGGCGAAGGGATTGGGCTGGACGATGCGTGCGCCAGGAGGGGCCTGTCTGTAAAGTGACAGCCAGTCATAGATTTGTGACCGGGCACGCATCGTATGCATCGTGTGCACGAGGTCGTGCCCATTCTTTATGATGCAGCGCAAGGTGTCCACGTTGTGCATAAGGTAGTTCACCTTGTCGACGACATCATGCTCGTCGGCGAAGACGACGTTACGCATGTCCGAGAATCCCGCCACGTCCAATGTTGCGCTGCGTTCCGTGATCAGGCACGACCCCACGGACGGAATCTCAAGGTGTTTTCGAACGAGTTCGTTTGCCATCGTGCCGCAGGTCGGAGCAAACCACGCCGCCCCAATCAGGCTCGCGTAGTTGATCCCAATAGGCATCCTGCTTGTCAACTGACGTCCATAATAACCAGCATGATACGACTGTTTAACAGGAAATGCATGAAGTAGCGAATTCCTGATTCGTTTCCGCCATGGGTACTCGTCCCCCATGTTTCCAGTAAGAAACAAGATCTCCGTCTTATTCTGCTGGCGTATTTGAAAAGTGTCTTCGTCTATAAAGTTGGGCCAGTAGTAAAGCCGATCTCTCAACTCCTCGAAGTGCTCTCCTGCAGTCGTGCAGATCGCAAACACGGCATCGAAGTCGAAAGCCTGTACTTCGGCCAGAATCCGTGATCTCGTGTAACCCCAAACATCAGCATTAATTAAAGCGATTTTCGGCACATCGTTCATGCGCTCAACGTTGACGATGCGCGGCTGTCGCGCATCTCCGCGCTGCAGTCCGATCTCGAAAAGACAAGCGACTGGTTCGTGCCTGTCGCACGCCTCTCGACAGTCGCAGTCTTCCTCAATAATTTTCAGGTCAAAAAATTGAGATAGGCATTGAGCATGTTCGTCGCGATGCGTCACCAGAAACGTAGGTATTGCCCGCCCATACTTGGGCCGAAAAAACAGGAGCTTGGGCTTGGCGAGTTGATGCACGTCAGAACTCATCATACATAAAGATAATCCGCTTTCGCGGGCAATTTGCCTACGCTGACCACGGTACGTGGAGTGCTCATAAAAGATAGGGAATCCAATGGTTTTTTGGGGAGCACAGTGACGCCGTGTGCGCTGTCAATATTTTTGCAGGCATGCGTCACGATGACAATTGAGAGTTTCATCGAATCTCCCTGGAGTGTTCCGTCCAGACCGTATCGCCACGTCCGCCGAACATCGACCGGACACGTTCCATCTGCTCGTGCCGGATGTGGGCCACCACCTCGGGCGGGATTAAGCGAGGCCGCCGCGAAAGCGCGGAGCCGACGTAACCCACCCACCATGCCGCCGCGCCAATCACCAGCGGCGGCTCACGGAGGCGGCTCACGCATTTCACGAGTTCGAACAGCGGGTGGTAGCCCAGCACATAGTCCCGAACACCCATCTGCCATTTGCGCCGCACCACCCCCCCTTCGGAAATGTTGCGCGGCTTGAGGTGATCCACCACCAAATCCGTAAACAGTCGAGTGCGGTAGCCCTTCATTCGGGCAATCGCGCAGGTCAGGCCATCCCATCCACCCTCGGGAACCGGAACCAGTCCGCCGATCGCCTCAAAGCACTCGCGGCGGTAGAACTGGACCGCTCCCGGCACATCGATCCGGTTGCGCGGTAAACGGTCTCGCGGCAACCCCACGTCGATCACCACTCCGCCGGCCAGCCCGAGCGCGGGCTCCGCATGAAAGCGGCGGATCATCTCCTCGAAGTAATTCGCCTGAAACTCGACGTCCGAATCCAGCAGACCGAGGAACGCGTAATCCCCATACTCCAGATGGCGGATGCCTTTTTCGGTGTTGAGAACCACCGCTGCGAAACTCCTGCCCGGCCGGGGAGTGAGCGGCAACAATCGGATCCAGGAATGCTCCGCGGCGGCGGCGCGGATGACCTCGTCGGTGCGGTCGGTGGAACCGTCGCTGACGATCACCCACTCGCGCGGACGCACGGTTTGGACAATCACAGAAGCGATGGTCCGACCGATGGTGGCCTCCTCGTCGCGTACCGGGGTTACCAGGACATAGTCGTTTTGATGATTCATGTTTCGGATCAGGAAATTCTTTCATCGTTCGAGAGGAAGGCCCTGACCGCGGCTAGCAGTTCAGGCGAGGCGTAAAGTCCAATCCGCGACGCCGCTGGAATGCTCTCCAGTCGACTAAGCTGCGCACCCAGTTCTTGTTCGTCCAACGCCACCAAAATGTTCCCCGTTTCCTTGAAACACCGCGCGGTGGCGAACTGGTGGTCGTTGCGATGCTCATTCAGACCAGCGCGCCGTGGTATCACTAGAATGGGTTTGCCTAGGCTCATTGCACTAAGGATCGATCCCATACCCGCATGAGCGATCACCAGTTCAGCGTTGGAGAAGTGACGAGTGAACTCCGGGGGTGAGAGGAACGGGTGGTATTCAATAAATTGGGGATGCAGTTCACTCGGCCCGATCTGCGCCAGGATGTCGCGCCGACCCGTGCGCCCAGCCCAGGCATCGACAGTGCGAATCAGGCGATCGAACGGTAGCTGCGTTCCAACGGTAACGAATATCACAACACGGCTCCGGCATAGTGGGGACCATCCGGCTGTGCCAGATGGGGCCACTGAGTAAGCCAAAGATCCGCATATGGCCTCACCAACTGGCCGGACATCGAAACCCCATCGATGTTGGCGATCGAATCAATCCAGATGGTCCGGGCACCCATCAACTTTCCTAGACGAATCGAAAAATATCCACAGGCGGCGCCGGTCGAGATCACTACATCCGGTCGCTCACGCAGCATGATCACAATGATGCGCAAGGCCATCTGAAGTAGCCGAAGCTTATTCCACCTCGACGCGTCATTTACTGCGTAGAATCGTTGGGGAAGCGTTTCGCTCCGATATCCGTCATTCGTCGTCACAAATGCAATATCGTGTCCATTGAGGGCGGGGCGGAGCCGCTGGAGTTGCACCCAATGACCTCCTGAAGACGCAACAGCAAGAATTCGTCGTTGCGAAATACTATCAGCATCTGCTAAATGTTTGACGACCATTGTGTATCCTTGCACGCTATATAGAAAGGTAACCTGCAGAGCAGGGATTCCACAATCCACTAGCATAGTAGACTGCGCCATATTCAAAGAAGCAAAAATCGCTAAGGTGATTTCTACGAGTATTCATAGCGTGCAGGCCGGTCGAATCAAGATGTCCCGTTTGGGAAGAAGCGGGTTTCGTTCCAGCCTTGACTCGACGGCTTGCATGGCATCCCTGGCAACGGTGACTCTTTTTCCATAGACCGTGCGGCTCAGTTCGACAATGGGATGAACGCCTTTCCAGGTCATGCTCTTGGCCCACTCCAACATCGTTTGGGTATCGGTCACCTTGGCGCCGTTCCAGTGCTGTTCCAGGATTCCCCAGCAACGCTAAAAAACAGCCCTGCAGTGCGAGT
Source organism: Propionivibrio sp. (assembly GCF_049316945.1). Lineage (GTDB taxonomy): Bacteria > Pseudomonadota > Gammaproteobacteria > Burkholderiales > Rhodocyclaceae > Propionivibrio. Next base: position 24,278 of record NZ_JBMOJE010000030.1, read on the forward strand.
TTTGCATGAGGCTCAGTAGGCATTGTCGTCACCTCGCAGTACTACCCATACAGTTTTGATAATGATCCACATGTCCAGACCGAGCGACCATGTTCGCAGATACTCCAGATCCCATTCAATGCGCTTCTGCATTTTCTCGACCGTCTCTGTCTCGCCACGGCAGCCATTGACCTGTGCCCAGCCGGTGATCCCGGGCTTGACCTTGTGCCGCACCATGTAGCTCTTGATGACTTTGCGATACGTCTCGTTGTGGGAGACCGCGTGCGGACGCGGGCCGACGATGCTCATACGCCCCTGCAGGACATTGATGAACTGTGGCAGTTCATCGAGCGAAGTGCGCCGGAGAAATCCGCCGAAAGGGGTTACCCGGGGATCATTCTTACGTGCTTGGGCAATGGCGCCGCTATCCTCGCATACCGTCATCGAGCGGAACTTGTAGACGAGAATCTCCTTACCATCGAGTCCGTAGCGGCGCTGCTTGAAAATGACCGGTCCGGGCGAACTCGTCTTCACGCCAACGGCAATCGCCAGAAAGACCGGGGAAAAAACAATGAGGGTCAGCACGCTCAAGACGATGTCAGAAAGTCTCTTGATGGCGCCATTGAAACCCAAGAACGGAGTCTCACAGACTGCTACCACCGGGATTCCACCGACATCATTCAGACGGCCCTGGATGAGGTCGGTGAGAAAGATGTCTGGCGCGAAGAAGATCGACGCGGTGGTGTCTTTCAAGTCGTCCAGCACCCTGAGGATGCGGGGCTGAGATGCCATTGGCAACGCCAGGTAGATCCGGTCTATGCTCCGCTGTCTGACATAGTCGCCAAGATGCGAGACTTTACCGAGCAAAGGCATGTCACCTATCAAGCCAAGGGGTCTGCGATCGCGCTCGTCAAAAAATCCGCAGAACGTTACACCGAGGTAACAGTTGTCGACAAAGGAACGGGCGAGCCGCAGACCCGTTTCATTGCAGCCGACGACGACGGCACTGGTCCGGTTGTTTTCGGTCGCAAGGACACGCGCCACAATCTGGCATCCCGCCATATGGCAGGCGATCAGTGCCACGGGTGTGGTGACAACCCAAGTCCAAATGACATCTAGTGCAAAATGACTAGCGTATCCAGTGATATATCCCAGAGAGCAAAGAGTGACAGAAAAAAACACCCAACCGGTTACCTTTTTTCGTATCACTCGCCGGGTTCGTTCGTGGAAGTAAGCATCGCCAGGAAACATCAGCGAAAAGACGATCAGCGCCAATATCACGTGAACTTGCTCGATATCATGCCCATGGAATAGCAGCGCGCCAAACAGGCACAATCCCGCCACCACTGGATCCAGAAACGCTTCGAGCGCCGCAGTGAACGAGAACCGCTGGCGATTCAGAGTGTGGTTCGTGTCTACGGTGGGATCAGTGAACGAGAACCTCTGGCGATTCAGAGTGTGGCTCGTGTCTTCGTTGGGATACATATTGGTGATTAGGGTCGGTTAGAAAAGCGCGTTCTCGGGGTGGTGGTGCACTATTACGGTAGCGATTGATATGCCGAGAGCCGAGATAGGTCGTTTGCGGCCTGGCCCCCCAGTTGTTCCTTCCTGATTAGCAATGATTGTCAGCAGGGCGCATCGGGTGAGCCCGACGAGGCTTTCCCTGGACTCTGTCACCACAGGGAGTACGCCGCCTTGACCATGAATCGAATCCAGTTTCAACCCGGTTTGTCGATGCCGGAGTTCACCGAGCGCTTTGGAAGCGAGTCGCAGTGCGCAGCAGCCTCGGAGGCGGCGCGGTGGCCGAACAGGTTTTCCTGTCCGTTCTGCGGTGAGCACGCTCACTGTGTTCTGAGCGGGGGATAGTGCGAGGTGTTTCAGTGCAACGTCTGTCGGCAGCAAACCTCGCTGATCGCCGGGACGGTGTTTCAGTGCGCCAAGTTGCTGCTGACCGTATGGTTCCTGGCGATCTACCTCATCAGCCAGGCCACGATGGGTCTGTCGGCGCTGACGCTGATGCGGTCGATGGAACGGCGCGAAGAGTTCTATGTTCTCGGCGGCCAGGTTGAGGTCGACGACGCTTACTTGGGCGGCAAACGTACAAGCGGCAAGGCGGGGCGGGGTTCGGAGAACATGTTCCCGTTCGTGACAGCGGTCTCGTTCAGCGAGAAGAGCCACCTTTTGCGTGCAAAACTCACGCGGGTTCTCGGCTTTACCCTGAAGGCAATTGCCCAGTGGGCCAAGAGCCATCTTGCACCTGGATCGACGGTGCTGTTGGATGGTCTTGCTTGCTTCAACGCTGTCACCGACACCGGCTGTGTTCATCAGCCGACCGTCGTCGCCGGGCGAAAGCCCAAGGACTTGCCGGAGTTCAAGTGGGTCAACACGGACTTGGGCAATCTCAAGACCGGCCTTTCGGGTTGCTATCACGCGCTTCCCTTCTAAAATATGACGTTCAGTACCTCGCGACTTTCACTTACCGATTCAACCGCCGATTCAATCTCAGGCTGGCGTCCCGACGCTCCGGAATTGCCTGCTTACTCAATTGCCATGTCATTGTCGTTCGCCTGTCATTAACAGGGAATACAATGTCGTCGAGATGCATACTTATTGATATTGATACATTGTTGCTTCAATTCTCCGGATTCTCAGTTCTCACCCAGTCCAAACAGAAGGCAAAGGCTCCGTAGCCGATTTCAGGAAAAATTTGCTACGGCCGTACATTGCAAGCCGCCTGAAGCGCAGTAACAACTTGGCTTTGCTCCACACTTGTCATGGACGGAAACAGTGGCAACAGGATGCACTCGTCCTGGGCGTGCTCAGAGTGCGGCAGCGGATAACGCAACGGGCTGCTCTGGTAGGCCGGCTCCCGGTGACTGCACATAATTCCCCGGCGGGTGCTGATTCCGGCATCAAGCATGGCTTGCATCACACTTCGCTGGTCACAGCCAATGGGCAAACGAACACAATAGCTCTGCCAGTTAGAACGTGCCCATTCCGGCTCATGGGGTAACACCAATCCCAAGGTATCGGCAAGCAGCGCGTTATATCCATCTGCGAGCAGGCGACGTTCCCTGACAATCTCTGGCAGCCTTCGGAGCTGCTCCCGGCCAACCGCCGCTTGTATGTCGGTCATGCGATAGTTGTAGCCAACCACCGGATATGACTCGAAAATGACCTGGCTTGACTTATGCCGTATCGTGTCGGGAACGCTCATGGCATGCTGGCGCAGCAAACGGAATTTGGCGTCCCAGTCGGCATGGTTGGTGGTGATCATGCCACCATCGCCCGTACTGACCACCTTGCGCGGATGGAATGAGAAGCACGCGACGTCGGCATGCGGACGTCCAATCTTCTCCCATTGTCCGTCCCAGAGAATTTCGCTGCCGATGGCACATGCCGCATCCTCGATGACAGGAATCGAATGCACGCGAGCGACTTCGAGGATTCCTTGTAGGTCGCACGGCATGCCGATCTGGTGCACGCACAGGATTGCGCGCGTCTTGCTAGTGATTGCCGCGCTGATCAATCCCGGGTCCATGTTGAAGGTCCGCGGGTCGATGTCGATGAAAACCGGCGTCGCGCCGCAATAATATATGCTGTTGGCTGTTGCGATGTATGAGTGGCTGACGGTGATGACTTCGTCACCACGACTGACGCCGGCTGCCAACAACGCCAGATGAAGAGCCGTCGTGCAGTTGGATACCGCGCAGGCGTGGTTTGAGCCCACGAGGGCGGCGAAGTCGTTCTCAAATGCCGCGACCTCCGGACCCTGCGTGATCCAGCCGCTAAGGATCACGCGACGTGCGGCGTCCGCCTCGGCATCACCCATCCATGGCTTGGCTATTGGAATCATGATAAGACGAGCACCGCTCGATTCTCCTGCCACCACCGATCGAGCCGGGCGAGCCCCTCCTCCAGACCTACCGTAGCCTTGAAGCCCAGCATTAACTCGGCCTTGGAGACGGCGGCCAGGCGCCTTGATACCGGGTTCACATTACGTTCGGGACCAAATTCGGGGCGAAAGTTCGAGCCCATGACCTTGAGTAGCGCGTCTGCAAGTTCGCGCAAGCTTGTTTCGCTACCGCTGGCGACGTTGAAAACTTCGTTGGTGACATCGGAGGCGAGTGCCAAGACATTGGCGCGAGCCACGTCTTCAATGTACACGAAGTCCATTGTCTGATGCCCGTCGCCAAGGATCAACGGCGGCAGTCCCGCTTTGATCCGGTCCATCCAGCGAATCAGCACCTCGGTGTATTTCCCGTGCAGGTCCATGCGCGGCCCGTAGACATTGAAGTAACGCAGGGCTACGTAAGGCAGTTTGTGCATCGCATGGTACGAACGCAGCAGGCCCTCGAGCATGATCTTGCTGGCACCGTATAATGTATGGTTGTTGTAGGGGTGATGCTCCTCAGTTGTCGGGAAAATGTCTGCGAGTCCGTAGATCGACGCAGAAGAGGCGGCGATAACTTTTTTCACACCGGCCATACGTGCGGCATCAACGACGTTGAAGGCGCCATCGCACATGACCTCCATGGCTTCGCGTGGGTGCTCAGCACACGCCGTAATGCGTAGCGCCGCCATGTGAATGACTGCATCCATTCCCTCGGTCACTCCATAAACCGTGTCCGGATCCCGGATGTCGCCGCGTACCAAGGTGACACGGGGGTCATTCAGTACATGAGAAACATTGGCCAGCGTGCCGCGGACCATGTTATCAAGAATCACAATTCGCGCCGGGTGATGGTCACGAAGCAGGATATCGATCGTCGTAGAACCGATCAGGCCGCAGCCACCTGTAACCAGGATATTCGCACCGTCGATTTTCATGCGTTTACTTGCTCCTCTTCTGAATTTTCCCTCGCTCGCGACGGTCCTGGGAGGGATGTTGAGGCAGAGCGACAACGAACCCATAGAGGCGTTCCGCAGGCCAAGCTTGAGTATTTCGTGAAAGACACACATTCCGCGGCACTCGCGAATCAGAATTTTTCTGCAAAATGGGTTGCTCCTCATCATTAGGGTAGATGCCTTTGTACTTGCCGTTGATCAGGTTCATAACGCACTTACTTTGACACTTTCATGTACTTTCGAACTCATCGAGCGCGGCTTGCAGGGTGGCAGCGCTGCCATGCTCTTATAGCCATGGAATCCTCGCCCGAACCCAAGTACAGTTATAAATATTCGAACCACTTGGAAAACACCTTTCACTTCAGATGAATCGTTTTCATGATATTGCGCGATCAGATTGCTTGTGCTTCTGTGCGAGGCTGACCAACAGGCCTTCACAACTGGTAGGCGGGATTTCCCACCACAGTGGTATCGGGCAGTACACTGTGCAGCACATTGCTGCCCAGACCCAAAAGTGCGCGTTTGCCAATGTCAATTCCATTAATGATGCGTGCCCCACTTCCCACGTAGCAGTTGCTGGCAACCCTCACATTGCCGGCTATGGATACATTGGACCCGACTAGCGTCCAGTCACCGATCATAACGTCGTGGTGAATAACTGTGTTCGGCAGGAGGCAAACGTGGTCACCTATGACAGCATTGCTGGTGATTACGACCCCTGCCATGATCAGCACGTTATGTCCGATTCGGGCGAGCCCCGAGACTCGCGCCATCGGATGGATCACCCTGGCGAACCGGTCCGCATCAATCCCGAGACCGTCGATAACGCTCTGCCGTCCGCGGTAAGACATCGGACTTCCCGGAACAGCGAGCACTTGTGCCGAGGGATGTTCCAGCAGGGCCGCCCTTGGAAGAACCGGAAATCCGAAGCGACTTGTCCCCTGCTTATCTGGCGTATCGTCCACGAACCCGATCATTAGGTACTCGTCGCCGAGACAGTCGAGCGCCTCAACGGCATTCCCATTGCACGGGAAGATGAGCAGGGGTGTCGGTGGCTTATGTGCCATGCCGTCAGTTCCTCTTCAGGGCTGCTGGTTGGGCATTATGCGGCGACTTCTTCGGCGACAAGATTACAAACCGCCGCGCTGACAGCTGCAGTCTGCTCAACCGTCAGTTCCGGAAACATCGGCAGGGATAGCACCTCGTTGCCAGCCTGCTCCGAATGAGGGAACTGTCCGGCCTTGTAGCCAAGATCCTCATAAGCAGGCAGCAGGTGCACTGGAATCGGGTAGTGAATGCCGGTCTGGATGCCGTCGGCCGACAGCGCGTCTATCCAGGCTTGACGATGCGCGGTGCGGATCGCATAGATGTGATATACATGGCGGTTATGGGACAATGCCTCGGGCGTCCGCACGTCGCTGCCTGAAAAGGCCAGGTCGTAGCGCGCGGCAGCGGCCCGCCGCCCTTCGGTCCAGGCTTCGAGGTGCCTCAGTTTCACGCGTAACACCGCGCCCTGTATGCCCTCAAGGCGATAATTGTAGCCTTTGAGGACATGCTGATATTTTTTCTCGGCGCCCCAGTCCCGCAACATCCTGATCGTGCGTGCGTAGTCGGCATTATCCGTGACGACCATGCCACCTTCGCCGTAGGCGCCGAGATTCTTGCCTGGGTAGAAACTGAAGCACCCCATGTCGCCCATGCTGCCAGCTCGGCGGCCCTTGTATTCTGCACCGTGCGCCTGCGCCGCGTCTTCGATGACGATGAGATTATGCTTGCTGGCAATCGCAAGGATCGGGTCCATATCCGCCGACTGCCCGTAAAGATGCACCGGAATAATTGCCTTCGTGCGCGGTGTGATCGCCGCTGCCAAGCCGGCCGGATCCATCGTGAATGTACGCGGGTCAATATCGACGAACACGGGCTTGGCCCCGGTGTAGTAAATTGCCGCCACCGTCGCGACGAAGGTGAATGGCACGGTGATGACCTCGTCACCGGGACCAATGTCCGCAGCGAGCAGCGCCAGATGCAATGCACTGGTGCCAGTGTTCACTCCTATGCCGATTTTTGCTCCGGAATAGGCGGCGAACTCCTCCTCGAACTTGGCAACCTCGCTGCCGAGGGTGAACTGGCAGGAATCAAGAACTCCCTGGATCGCGGCATTGATTTCTGTCTTGATGCTCGTGTATTGGGCCTTCAGGTCTACGAATGGAATCACTTTAATTTCCCCTGATATTTCACGAAAATAATCTCACCCTGGCCGAACAACGGACAGGCGGCCTTCATTCGACTGGCGACGAGAAGCGCCAAGCAGCCGCCGGTCCCCATGTTGCCGATTGAGGTAGACGGTTTCTCCCTTTCCGCGCATCGAACTGGTTGCGGCTTCGATGAGTTCGACAACCCGGAGTCCCAGCTTGCCGTCGGTTTCGGGAACCTTGCTATTCAAGATGCAATCGACGAAGTGCTCACCCTCCAGCCTGAGCGCCTCGGTGCCCGAGATCTTGGGAGCCCACATATCGCCCATTCGGTACCCAATTCGCATCTCCTTGATCTGCGCCGGGTCGTCGGTGAAGTTCACACCCTTGTCGTACACTTTGATCTTCTCGCTAGGTTCCAGGTCGTCGTAAGTGATCATTTTCTTGCTGCCGCCGACAAGAATTTGCCGCACCTTGACCGGGGCGAGCCAACTGACGTTGGTGTGAGCGATCGTACCGGACTCGTAAAACAGCGTGATGTAGGCGAGATTCTCCGGGGAGCCTGGGAAGTGATTCGTGCCGCTTGCCGTAATCGCCGTCGGGTGCTCGCCGAGCAGGTAATCGAGGATGGCAAAGTCGTGTACCGCCAGGTCCGAGATCACGCTGACGTCACGCTGGAACAAGCCCAGATTCACACGGGTCGAGTCGAAATAGTAAACCTCGCCAAGATCACCGGAGCGAATGATCTCGGCCATCTTGCGCACGGCGCCAGTGTAGATGAAGGTGTGGTCAACCAGTAGCACAAGACCCCGCTTCTCCGCCTCATCGACCAGCGCACGTGCCTCCGCGGATGTTTCCGTCATAGGCTTCTCGAGCCAGAGATGTTTGCCAGCCCTTAGTGCTGCCATGCCGAGGTCAAAATGTGTGTTGACCGGAGTGGCGATCGCAATGGCGTGGATCGATGGGTTATCCAGCAGATCCTGGAAACGCGTTGTAACCGTCACTGCCGGAAACCGTTTCTTGACGACATTGAGCTTCTCCATGTCGAGGTCCACTACAGCCACGAGGTTGGCTCCGGGCGTTTCAGCAAAATTTCGAACGAGATTCGGGCCCCAATAGCCGTAGCCGACGACACCTATGTTTATCACCATTTCACATCCTCCAATATGATGGATACAATTATCAATCCGGATTAGCGTTATCGTTAAGCACGTTATTCCAGGTCAAGAGGCAACATCTGGAATAAATATTAAAAGTCAGTAAGCCTTCTTGAATCAGTCCACTGCAGCAAGTTGGCGTTGAAATTCTCAGAAAAAATAACCGTAACGCATAACAGGCTTCTCTTCGCACGGAAGATATTTATCCTTAATATGCATCTGGATTCAGCATAATTTGCTATTGATGCTATACAAATACCCATAACTATTAGAAATGGATACACGGTTACATGTATTTTGGGGCGTTGTTGAATAAATCTGAACAGTGTTGACTTTTCCGTTATCCTTCACGAGGCCAATTGGCTGGTAGCTGAGTCCAGATCATGGCGTGCGAATTTGCCCGTGATTTTCTTGAGATTGGGATCCAATTGTGGAAACAAGAAAAATGCTGGGATGGCTGCCCGCAAGACGTTTGCGACAATAAGCTCTGAGGGAGATAGCGCCAGATTCATGGTGTGAAACCAACTACGGTAGTTGCGTCAAACCTCAGCGGTAAAGTTCAGCGAAAGGTGCTGTAGCTGTAGCAACCTTGAGCGACATATCCGAACTGCACATGGAGATGGGGCGTGTTGCATAAATCGAGAAATGGCGAAGGTATCCCCGTTCCTGGTCATTTTTTTAGATTTTGACGGACATCGGCATGCCCAGATTGGTCATTCTGTTGAGCACAGACGCATTGATCCATGCCTCGGTCTTTTGCTGAGGCAACGCTCGCGCTTTCATGAAATTACCGAAAATGAGCCTGTACCGTTGTATAGCCAACTCTACATGACTGCGCAGGTTGCAGCCCGTTTTGCGCTGCCAGGCGATACGTCCATCCTGTGCAATGAATGGTTTGAATATACAATTGTAATAGACGGCCGGGCGCAGAACGACTATGCCATATAAATAGGCCGAACCCCGGCGAATTTTTCAAAAATGGGGTTTTCTGACAAGCACTACATATGAAATAAAAAAATCAACCAACCCCTTGCCTTGAGCGGCTTTCAGCGATTGGGTGAACAAAGTGCGTATAAAGACCGGATAGCTACTTCGCATGACGGGTCCGCATTCGCCGCCTACCGTGGCTTCCAGACAAAATGGCAGGGGGAAAAAACCACGCAACCAGTAATTATTCAACAACGCCCATTGGAAACAATGAGTGCTGTCCTGATGAGATGGAGGGGAGTATCGGTGGGACCATTCCCTGGTCTGGTCCGGTGCGTGCGGAGGGAACTGTGCTAATAACTGGCGTGCCAGTTATTAGCACAAAGACCCATTCGGAATAACTCGACTTCCCTTCGAACAACTGATTCTCTGCCTCAAACTCGCCAATCTTGATTGGCCGTGCATTGGAGAGACTATGTATTCCCATGATTCCGCCGCCGGGTGCCAGAACGAGACCCCACTCGGCCTTGCCGGTTATCGGGTCGGGATAAAGTTGTCGCAGGTGCCGACGCACACCGGGATAACGGGGATCCTTAAGCAACTCGGCGAGCGATTGCGGGTAGCGGCGGGGTCCCGCCGGGCTGCTGGTACGCACATAGCTGGCGATCGCCTGACGATAGGCGGCACCGACATCGAGCAGTCTCTGCTCGGCCTCACGCCGCTGGACAATGCTGCCCAGCGTCAGCGTGGCGCTCGTCGCCAAGGCGAGAATAGCGACCAGGATCAGCAGCCCCAGATAGGTGAAGCCGGCCTCAAGGTAGCCCGGACGTGTGCCAGGCGGGGAATCTCGCCGCATCGCTAAAGGTCTCCAAGGGACTTGCCGTCCCGGGTAGTACCGGACGCACCGCTCTTGATGTCGTACACGTTTCCCTTGGCGCCGGGTGTCTCGGGCGCAATGATTATCCACGTGCTGGCACTGCCGGTGACCGGGTCATGAGGCAGTGAGCGCAGATACTTTTCGCTGACAAGTTCCTCGAGACTCTCGGGATAACGCCCCTTGTCGGCGTAAAACTTGTCGATCGTTTCTCGTACGAGATGCAGATTCTCGCTCAGTACCGCTTCCTTCGCCGTGTCAATGCTGTTGAAATACCTTGGCATGGCCAAGGTAAGCAGCAAGGCGATGATCGACAGGACGACGAGTAGCTCGATCAGTGTAAAACCCCCACCAATCAGTCGTTCGCGGCGATTGTGCAGGGCCGCGGCGCAGCCACGCCGTGGTTGTTCAAAGCACTGCGGATTGTTGTCCATCACCATTGGCGGTAGGGCACGCCGTTAAGACCGATGCCGGCGGACTTCGAATGGACGTCATAAATATCTTCGCCGGCTTGTGGATTATCAGGTTCGCTGGCGTAGGCCCGGGTGCTCCAGGTGTCTTCCGCGGCTACGTCGGCATCCGGCTGCATCGGGTCGCGTGGAATCTGCCGCAGGAAGTAAATTTTACGGTGCTTCGGGTCACGCGCGTCCTCCTCGCCCTCAACAAGGGAGGTCAGTTTCTTTGGATAACCGGTGTCACCTAGTGATTTACGAATGCGTCCCTCGTCATGAGCCTTCTTGTACTGGTCGATGGCAGCGCGCAGATCGCGCAGGGCGAGCCTGAGGTCCTGCTCCTTGCTGTGCTGTATCGACGTCTGCGCAACCGGCACGACGATACTGGCCAGAACGGCCACTATGGCAAGGGTGATCATCAGTTCGATCAACGAAAAGCCGCGTATCGGGCTGGTGCGTGGTTGACGACAGGGGAGCGCCAGCAGGCGCTGCAGTGATGTAGTCTGGTCTGTCATGGATCAGGGTGTGATGGTCAAGGCATGTGCTGCTGGCAGGATGGTGTTGATCGTTGTGCCTCCCGAGCCGACTGGCGCCATCGTGATAAGGTCAACCTTTGTGGTACCGGCCGCCAGGGCTCGAAATGTCACCGTGGCCAAGACTTCACGAGTAGTGGCGCCGCCAGAGCCAGATCGTGTCGCAGTCAGCAACACCTGCCCGCTGGGGTCCACCCGATAGGTGAAGGTAGTCGTTGCGCCACCCTGTTTTAGGAAGGCGCCTTCGCTAACATCAGCAACTTGCAGCAGGCGCGGATCAAAGGCGATGGCTAACGGCACGCTGACTACTGGCTGATCGGACTGTAGCACCAGTGGCAGCGCGGCCGTCTGGCCGACCTGGAGTTGTGCCGGGCCTTGCCAGAGCGGTTGTGCCGTTCCGGAGGACGCAACGGTAGGCAGGCCGCCGCCACTCGAAAACATCGATCCTGGCTGAGCGACGGTACCATCCGCCGAGGACAGCAGAGGATTTGCCTGCGTACCCCCCCCTGTTCCCGGCTGCAGCGAACCGTCAGCCAAAGAGTAAGGGGAACCGCTCTGCACGCCGGGCGCGGCCACACCCGCAGCGGCTGAGCTTGCCGCCGCTGTGCCCTCGCGGGCAGGTCGTTCACCAGGCGCCCCGATGCCGAACGACTGGCCACCGCCCCCGCTCTCCGGCCGTGAGCGGAAACTGGTTTCGGTACCGCCGTCAAACTCGGCCAAGTTGGCTTCCGGACGCTGAATGTTGCGCAAAATACGTGGCGTGATAGACAGCACGATCTCGGTTTTGATCCCCTCGTCGGAGTGACTCCCGAACAGCCGGCCGAGAATGGGAATGTCGCCGATGAACGGCAACTTGCTGGCGGTACGCCGGTCCTCGTCGCTGATCAGGCCAGCCAGCAGCTGGTTCTCGCCGTCCTTGAGGCGCAGGACGCTGGTCGCCGTGCGCGTGCCGATCTGGTAGGCCACCGTGCCGGATTTGGTCTCGACCTTGTTGACAACATTGCTGACTTCGAGGGTAATTTTCATCGCCACCTCGTTGTCGAGATAGATTGTCGGTTCGACATCAAGCTTCAGACCGACATCAATGTAGGTGATCGACTCGGATGAGAAGCCGGTCGCCGTGATCGTCGAAGTGATATTCGGCAAACGGTCGCCGATCAGGATCTTGGCCTTCTCACGGTTACGCGCGCGGATCCGCGGGTTGGCCAGCAGATTGACGTCGCCATCAAGCTGGTTGGCGCTGATCACCACCGGACCGACAGTCACGCCCGTCGTCGTCGAGTTAATATTCCTCAGGTCATTCAACGTCAGCGTGCCATTCGTGGTTGAGGGCAAAGGTCTCAGAGCCATCGTTTCCGGCCATTTCACCCCCAGGTCGAGCAGCCGCGAGCGCTTGACCTCGAGAATTTCCACCTCCAGGAGAACCTCGGGCTCTGGAATATCCTGCAAGTTCACTAGTCTATCCGCCAGGCGAATCGCTTCCGGGCTGTCACGGATTACCAGCAAGTTCAGCTTCTCGTCGACGACGATATCCCGGGTCTTGAGGATCGTCTTCAAGGTGTTAGCGACGGTCTTGGCATCTGAATTCGCCAGATAATAGGTCTTGACTACCAAGGTCTGGTATTCCTTCTGCTTAGCTGGAGTATTCGGGTAGATCAGGATCGAGTTGCCATCGAGGACACGCTGCTCAAGCTGGTTGGTGAGCAGCAGGACGTTTAACGCCGCCTCGATGGTGCTGTTGCGCAGAAAAATGGTTGTTTTCTGGTCGGCGTGGAGATCCTTGTCGAAGACGAAATTGAGACCTGAAGCCCTCGACAACACTTCAAAAATCAACTTCAGCGGCATGTCCTTGAATTCGATGGTGATCGGGTTTCTGAACGCTGCCGTCAACACCGACTCCCTGGTTATCTTGGTAGTCTTCTCTTCGATCGCTCGTAGCAAGGCACGCGCGCGCTCATGTTTCGGGGATACGGCGAGGATCGTCCGCAAGCGGTCCAGAGCCAGCTCCGCATCTTTCCTGTTCCAGGCAAGCTCTGCTTCCTGGAACAGGATTTCATTCCGGCGTGCGCTTTCTATCAGGCGCAACCCGGCGACAGCACGCTCATTGCCTGGCTTAAGCACTAGTGCACGGCGGTAAGCCCCTTCGGCTTCTTCGTAACGCGCCTCGGTTAAAGCGCGTTCAGCCTTGGTGAGGCTGGCATTGAGATAGCGGTCAAGGGCGCGAAAATAGGCAATGCGATACTCGGCGGAAGTTGGGTCGAGGGCCATCGCTTCCTGCATTTTCGCCAGCCCGACGTCGACCTTTTCTTCAGCCAGAAGCGTTTGCGCATCGCGATAAGCGTTCTGGGCAGCACATCCCGCCAGCAACAACGCTGCCAGCAGGCTCAGGCAGCAGCGTCGCCAGCCGCCTGCAGATCCGGTCTGGCCGGTGTTGGCCTTGCTCACTATTGCGACCCTCCGATCGAGATGGTTTGCGATTGCTTCAGCGGTACATACATCAGCGTCAGCGTCGGCGGTTTAATGCTCATGACCTGGTAGATACCGTCCAGCGACATGCCCTCGCGCACGATGCGCACTTCTTCCCCGCTTCCAAGGTATGCTTCCCAGTGCCCGCCTTCGAATTTCTTGCCAAGATACTCGAATGGGACTGGCGGAGCCATCGGCGCGGTTGGCTTTGCCGGGGGGGGTTGTGGAGGTGGTGGCGTCCAGCTCAGCGAGGGGAAAAGATCACGATCTGCCTGGTAGTCGCCAGCTATCGGAATCAGTTTGTCACGCGGGATCAAGGCCGCAACTTCAAGGGTCGACGTGGCCTTGCGGGCAGAAAGTCGCGACACAGCCGGCCGGCTATCGGCCGGTACCCGCGCCGCTTCGGCAGTGCTGGAAATGGCCTGCACCCTTGTCGGCGAGGCCTGGACGACATCGGCAGCAGGCCTGTCGGTCGGCGTCTTGTCGCCAAATAAGGCGAGGTACGCGGCTACGATCAACAGCGATATCAATAGAAGGCGACGTCCGTTCATGGGGCCACTTCGCTCGCACGGATTCGTCCGGCGCGCTTGGCTGGACTGGCCGGGTGGTGCCAGATAGTAAAACGAATCTTGGCTTCGACCTGGTTCTCGCTAATTTCTTCACGCTTGAAGGCGAGCTCATTCACTGCCACAAAGGCCTGCGTGCCCAAAATATCTTCAATCCAGCGCCGGATGTCGCTGTAACGCCCCTTAACCGGCACCGTCATCTGCAGCATCTCCGTCTGCGCGTGGTCATCGCCAGCACGCAGATACTCGGCGCGACTGCTGACCAGATGATGCCTCTCTGCCGAGTCGAGTATGGCCTTAATGCTTGGCAAAACCTGCTCATCGTCGGCCAGATTTTCCCGGAATGCCTGGTAGTGGAGGGCGGACTTGGCAGCGGAATCCACGGCTGGGACGGACCGCTCCTGGCTAGACGCCACAAGCACCTGCAAGTTTTTCAGCGTCGCTTGTTTCGTTGCCAGTTCGGCGTTTAGCTGCGGCATGACGATCAAGGCGAAGCCCAGCAACACGCCGAGCATGCCGACGAACAGCAGACACCACGGGCCGTGCCGGTGAAGCCAAAGGTCAGCGGCCAGCCGCAGGCGGTCAGCGACTAGTTTGAGCTGGTTCATTCGGCGTCCCGTGCCTGCTCGCCCGACGTTTCGACGACCGCTAGCGAATCGTCGAGCAGCGCCTCGAACATGAAACGAAGCGGTCGGTTAGGATCCTTTTCATTCACCTCCTGTCTGATCACCATCGCGCCTGAAAAGGGCGCGACCGAGCCGAGCAACTTCAGGTAGTCAAGCATCTGCTGATGATTCTTTGCTTCGGCAACGCCTTTAACCAAGCGTCGACGATGGTCCGGTTCGATCTGCAGCAGGGCGATATCGGCGCTGGCGACGCGCTCGAAACCGTCCAGCAGTGCTGGCCAGGGCGTATTGAGCTGATCGATGGCGCTGTTAATAGAGACGATCTGTTGCTCGAAGAGGAGCAGAGGGGCTGTCGCCGGGGGGGTGCGTTCGACCAGCTTCTGGCGGGCCAGTGTGATCGACTGCGTCATTTCATCTAGCTGCTGATCGAGTTGCTGCCACTGCCAGACGATGGCCATACCGGCGAGGGCTGTCGCCACTCCGAGGCCGATCAAGGCCTGACGCTGGCGCACGGCGACCGGCATACGCCATAGTGGACGGTCGACAAAATTGATGTTCAGCTGTTTCATCATCGACGTCCAGCGAACGCCAAGTGACAAGCGATCTGGCAGGGTTCCGTCAACTCGGCCGTCGGCACCGCGGGGGCGCGCAGATGCTCTACGCGCGAAGCCAGCCCAGCGATTGTCGGCGCTGCCGGCAACCAGTCGGCGGCACCCGTCCACAACAGCGATTGCCGATCGCCTGCCTCGGCCGGAACCGGCATCCGCAGACGCTCCTGCTCGATCAGCGTTGCCAGTTCGGACAAATCCGGAGCGCCGGGCAGGCGCAATGTGCGTAGGCCGGCGGCCTGCTCGTTGCGGGTATGGACGAGGGTCAGGGTCTGTCCGAAACCGACGACCAGCCAGCCGTTAGCCGGGATCGAGGCATGCAGGCAGTTCCAGGCGCGAACCAAGGCCGGCTTTACCGAGTCCAGGCGCCAGTCATTCGTCCGGTCCAGGCTCTCAAGCGCCTGAAAGAGTTGCCGCGGCAGCGCGCAGACGATGAAGGGAACAGTTACCTGCCAGTCAGCAGCCAGCAGCCACTGCTCGGTCGGATCGCCGTACAGCGCCGCAAAGCGTGCTGCCGCGCTGGCCCGCAGTTCGCGCAGACTTTGCGCGCCACGCGGTGGGGTGACAACAAAGCTGCGCGCCAGACTGTCATCCACGGTAACGCGTAACGACGCTGGCGTGGCGACGGGGTTCTCCGGCTTCAGATCCGGCAGTGCGCCACACAATGCTGTAACGGAGCCGTGCTGCAGTGCATCAACAGCGACCCATGCTAGCACTTCAACGGCGGTCGATGCCTGTACTGCAAGCAGCGTGGCGCTGTCGGCGGTGCAGCCGAGTAGCAGGTGCTTATGCTGAAAGCGTGACACGGCGTAGGTCTTCGAGCGTTGTTTCACCATTGGCCACCAGGCGAAGTGCGGCTTCCGTCAGGCTGCGCGTGCCGTTTCGGTACGCCGCCTCCTTGAGTTGCCGAATCGGCCGCTTCTCGATGATCAGTTCGCGCAACTCGTCGTTCAGATTGAGTATCTCAGCAACCGCTTTGCGCCCACGATAACCCGTACCCCGACAATCTCCGCAGCCATTGCCACGCCGGAAGTCAAAACGCGCCAGATCATCGGTCGCGATCGCAAAGCGCTCAAGTTCTGCTTCGCTTGGTGCATAGGACTCGCTGCAGCGTGGACAGTTCACCCGCAGCAGTCGCTGTGCCCAAATGCCGTTCAGCGCCGAGGCGAAAGCGTAGGGGTCGATGCCCATGTGCGTGAAGCGACCGAAGACATCGAAGACATTGTTGGCGTGTACCGTGGTCAGCACCAGATGCCCGGTCAGCGCCGACTGCACGGCAATTTCTGCGGTTTCGCGGTCGCGGATTTCGCCGACCATGATCTTGTCCGGGTCGTGCCGAAGGATCGAACGCAGACCGCGAGCGAAGGTCAGCCCTTTCTTGTCATTGACCGGAATCTGCAGTACGCCGGGCAACTGGTATTCGACCGGGTCTTCGATGGTAATGATTTTATCGCGACCGTTGTTGATCTCGGAGATCGCGCCGTACAACGTCGTGGTCTTGCCCGAACCCGTTGGCCCGGTCACCAGCAGCATGCCGTAGGGTTCCTCGACCAGACGACGTAGCGCCTTCAGCGACATCTCGTCAAAGCCCAGCGAACCCAGTGTCAGCGAACCATGCGCCTCGAGGACGCCGCGCTTGTCGAGAACACGCACGACGGCGTCCTCACCATGGATGCACGGCATGATCGACACCCGCAGATCGATGTCGCGGCCAGCGACTTCGACACGAAAACTGCCATCCTGGGGAGTTCGCCGCTCAGCAATGTCAAGCTCGGCCATTACCTTCAGTCGCGAGATAACCTGCTCTGCCAGCGCCACGCCGCTGATCTGGGCGACCGCATCTAGGACGCCGTCGATACGGTACTTGATGGTGATGCCGGTCGGTGTGCTCTCGAGATGAATGTCGCTCGCCCCCGTCTTTACCGCGTCATAAACGGTCGAGTTGACGAGCTTGACGGCAGGGCTGGCCGCTTCGCTGACCGAGGCGAAACTCAGAACCTCGGCAGACCGGTAGCGCTCCGGTGTCCTGCCAGTATCGTCGAGCAGCGAATGTACCGCATTCACGGACTCCTCGTGTTTCGACAGATAGGCCTGGATGTCGGCCGCCAGGGCAAGGCAGAAGTGGACCGGTGTGCCGGCCAAGCTGCTCAGCCAGACCATGCAGTCACTATCAAATGGATCCTGGGTGACGCCGATGATCCGGCTACCGGCAAGCTCTTGCGGCGTACGCAGCAGAACACAGCAGCGCCGCTGAGCTCTGGCCAGCGGCAGGAGGTCGAACGCCGGGGCAGAGACCAGCATCTCGGTAGTCTCCATGACCGCCAGGTGAAACCGACGAGCCAGTTGATCGACAATCTGCCGCGGCTCAGTGCCGGTTAGCTCCTCGATTTCCGTCACTAGCGACCGCCCTGAAGCCTGAGCGAGGCTACGTGCCTGCTGCAGGATATCATCACCAAGGTCATCACCAGCGTTCCATGCGGGGGCATTCATTTCAGCGTCCCGGCCAGGTCGAAAATGGGCATGTAAAGCAGGATGACGATCAGCCCGACGAGCAGGCCAATGACGGTCATCAGCACCGGCTCGAAGACCTTGGTGAACCGCTCTATCCAGCGTGCGCTTTCGCCTTCGTAGAACAGCGCCGAACGCGTCAGCATGGCCCCCATCTGCCCTGACCGCTCACCGACACGCAGCATGCGCAGGGCGATCGGTGTCGTCAGCCGGCTGCTGTCGAAAGCCTGCGACAGCGTTCCGCCATCGGAGATGATGCTGCGGGCGACCAGCAGCGCCGCTCGTGTCATCGGCGAAACCACATTACTGACGATGTCGAGTGCCGACAGTATCGGAATGCCGCCTTCGAGCAGCATGCCGGTGGTCAGATAGAGCCGCGACAACTCGATGATCCGGACGCGTTCGCCGATCCCGGGCAGACGGGTCATGAAAACGATCCAGCGTCCGCTGTGAACAAAACGGCGCAGCCAGTAGCCAGCAACGAGCATCAGGGCCAGCAGGCAACCGAATACGGTACCAGAGTGCTGTCCGACAAATTGTCCCCAGTCGAGGAGTAGTTGCGACAACCAGGGCAGCGCACGGCCAGTTCCCTGGTACACTCCCGCGAAGCGAGGCACGACGTAGCCCATCAGGAAGAAGGTCACGCCGCCGCCGACGACCAGCAGGATGGCAGGGTAGATGGCCGCACTGACCATCCGGTTGCGAACCGTGTCCAGCCGCGTTTGATAGTCGATGTAGCGTGATAGCGCCTGCGGCAGGTCACTGGTTCCCTCGGCAGCCGTGACGATACCAACATACAGCGGGGGAAAAACATCCGACTGGCGAGCCAAGGCAGCGGAAAAACGCAACCCTTCGCGCAGGTCTTCCATCAGCCGCTCGAGCACTGCACGCGCTATCGGCGAAGCTTCCTTTTCGAGCAGGGCTTCGAATGACTCGACCAGACTCAGCCCGGCCTCAAGCAAAGCCAGCAGTTCGGCGCTGAACAGCAGAAGCGAGAACGGGGTGCGACCCGGCAATGAGGAATAGCCCACGCCTGACCCACTGGCAGCTTCGATCGACAGGGGTTGCAGTCGCCTCTGCTGGAGTAGTCTGCTGACCTCCCCGGTATCCGCGGCGTCTACGGTGTGCGTCTCGATCAGATTGTCCGGAGATAAGGAACGAACAGTAAAACGCATGCTAGCTTCGCTACAATCCTTATTGGTTAGTGACGTCGGCTGCGTCACCGGTTCCGCCTGGCTGGCCATCCTTGCCAAGGGAGATGATGTCGAAGTCGCCGGCGACGCCAGGAGCACGGTAAGTATAGGGTCGCCCCCAAGGGTCGAGCGGCACCATCTTCTGGAGATAGGGGCCGTTCCACTTAGCTACGTTGTTCGGCCTGGTCAATAAGGCGTTGAGTCCCTCTTCGGTGGTCGGATACTGCCCGACGTCGAGCCGATAGGTATCGAGCGCGCGTGCGAAGGCCTCGATCTGCGCCTTGGCAACCCCATGCTCTGTTTTGCTCACCTGCGAGAAATACTTTGGGCCAACGTAGGCTGCCAGCAAGCCGATGATCGCCACCACCACCAGTAGTTCGAGCAGCGTAAAACCTGCCGCTGCACAAGGAACTCTACAGCGCCGTCGGACTGCTGCGGCGCACGTAAAGCGGCCAAGCAAGTGGTAGCAAACGGTCG
Organism: Propionivibrio sp.; assembly: GCF_049316945.1. Taxonomy (GTDB): domain Bacteria; phylum Pseudomonadota; class Gammaproteobacteria; order Burkholderiales; family Rhodocyclaceae; genus Propionivibrio. Next base: position 43,684 of record NZ_JBMOJE010000030.1, read on the forward strand.
ATGGGTATCTAATCACTGTCTGTTTCATCGTGATGCGGCGGCAAGTACCGCCGGTACATAGTGCATCGATTTAAGCATAGTGCATCGTTTCAAGATAAGGAAGCATTTGACTGCCATAACTGACGAACGTTCCCTGGCCAGCGTTGTAAGCCGCCAGCGCCAGCGCGACGTTGCCCCGATGCTTATCGAGCAGTTTCTTGAGGTGACGCACACCGGCATCGATGTTCTGCGCCGGATCGTCGGGATTGGTGACTACGTAACGAGCTGAAGTGGCCGGCATCAATTGCATGGCGCCCGATGCGCCCTTTGGCGAAACTGCTCTTGCGTTGAAACCGTACTCCACGCCTATCGCCACCGCGACGAGGGCAGGTGACACGTCATTGATGCGCGCGTAGTGTTCGATCAGCGGAGTCAGTTGTAGCTTGCCTTGCTGGTATCTCTCGATTGCCATTTTCCGTGAAACCTTGCTACGAACCTCGGGAAAAGTCTCGACGCGGATGAATATCCTGTAGTTTGCATCAAAGCGCTGACTGGCGTAGATTGGCACGCTGTTATGGCCCGCTCAAATCCAGACAAACAAACCCGAGCTGGATGAGGATGGGA
>NZ_JBMOJE010000031.1:0-43820 GCF_049316945.1 Propionivibrio sp.
CGCTGGCACCATTAGGCCGCGATTCGGTGGCTCCAATGGGGCGAGATTTGTCAGCACAGGCATATCATCCGTCTTGTGCCTTGTCAGGATGGACGCCGTGAAGCAAACCGGCTATTCTTCACCCCCTCATCGCGCCCGTAGTGAAATGGATATCACGAGAGTTTCCGAAACTTTTATTGCAAGTTCGATTCTTGCCGGGCGCACCAGCCACACATGAAAAAGGGCACTTCTCCGGAAGTGCCCTTTTTCCATGCGAAGGACTCTGACCTCAACGATTACGCTATCGATGAGTTGCGCCGGTGCTCTCCAGCGCTTGTTAAACCGCCAGATCGACCTGCTGGAGCGATCCCGCGCCGCCGTCTTCACGCAGGTAGATGCCGCTGGCGCGGATTTGAGCGAGCACCCGGTTGTCGGTGTCGGTGAGTGAGAAGGGCGTCTCCGTCGAGCCCAGATAGAGCGCGCCGATGCCCTTGTCGCGCAGGCTGCTCAGGCTATCCTGGCCGTCGGCATTGCGCTGCCAGATACGCAGGTTGTCGAAGGCCGGGTCAGCTTCGTCCAGCCAGTGGTTGCCGTCGCCATCGAGCTTCGCCAAGTCGGCAAAGCCTTTGCCGGAGCGGGTGCCGAACAGTTCGCTGCCATCGTTGATGCGGCCATCGGCATTGTTGTCGATGGCCAGATAGCCGCTGCTGTTGCCCAGGCCAGTGATCGATTCGGTCTTGCCGTCGGCGTCGAGATCAAACTCGAAACGCTTCCCCGAAAGCTCGGCGGCCTTGCCGTCAAAGTTGATGAGCAGCGGGTCGCGTAACTCCACCTTGCCGCTTTCAATTGCCTTTCGTTCGCACGCGAAATCGCGGCACATGGCGAGTTCGAGTTTGAAGTCGAGTGAGCGGCCATCCGCCGTCCGGATTTTCCCCGTTGAGGCGAAATCAGTGCTTTCGTGTTCGCGGATGGTCTCGGTTACCTCGCGCTTCCATTCCATCTCGGCAACCCGCGCCGGATGGCCGGCGCTTTTTTCCGGTAACGCCGCCGTATCCGTTTTCAATACCTCGCGCAGATCCGTCACCTGCGCATCCTGGGGGCCGGAAAGCAACTGCAGCATGCGCGCAATCAAGTCTTCAAGCATCATCAACACCCGGGTTTCCCGGTCTGCTCCGCTGCTGGCGCTGACAGGGGGCAACTCCCCGGCCTGTGAGACTCCGTCGAATACGCTGCGAAAGCTGATTTCGAAATCGACTTTTACTGCGTATTCACTGGATAACGTGTGACCGGCATTCATCGTCACGGCGGACTGTTCGATCTTCATCATTCGCTCCTTGCTCGTCTAGGGAAACAAGCTGTCGCAAGGCGCGTGCCATCGCGTGGAGGATCGAACAATCAAGGCATCAGGAAAACAATGCGGCAACAACCGGCAAAGTCCGCCGATCAAGCGGCAAGAGGCGGCGAAGGTGATCCAGGAAAAACGCCAGACCTGGCTGAATCAGTCCGCGAGCAGCCCTTCGGTATTCAACTGCTGGCGCGTTTTATTGAGCACTTTGGTCACATGTATCCGCTGGAAAAGGTAGGCGACCAGCGACCCCGTTGCAACGACGGCCACGGCCAGCCCGCCCTGCCATTCCGCCGGCCAGGCATTCAATCTGCTCTCGTTGATGCCGAACGCGGTCAGCGCTGCTACACATGCACCCAGGCCCAGCACCATCCCGGCTAATCCTGTCGCCGTGGCGCCCCGAGTCCGGGTAAGGGCGCCCGGCGCATTGAGCGCTATCGCCTCACTGCAGGCAGGGCACTTTTTCAGGAAATGCGCTCGGGCAATTTCCTGATCGGACAACTGGTGTCCGCAGCGGTGACAAGAACAGGCAGTACGAACAATCGGCATCAGCTTGAGTCCGGCAGATGAATACTCGCCGCAGAATGCCGGATAGCGATGGCAACCTTGGCGGCATTATGGAAAAGAGCGATTTGTTGATGATTTGCGATGCATAGCCTGAAGGTGTCCGTATTCATTGGCTTGCAGCGCATGTGCGTTCAACGGAGTCAGAAACCATGGGTTCGAATAACAAAACGGATAGGATCGAAGCGATCCAACCCGTTTTTTCTTCAAGCCGCTTTGGGCCGGCTATAGGGTGCCGTCACTCACTTCAACGAATTGGCCGTGGCCTGATTGGCCATGTAGGAAACGGCGGCCTTCATGTCGGCATCGCTCAGGTTGTTCATGCCGCTGCGCGCCGGCATGGCCTTGTGTCCACGAATGGACGACTGGACGAGGACATCAAGGCCCTTATTCAGGCGTGGTGCCCAGTCGGTCAAATTCCCGATACGCGGGGCTCCGTCCATGCCGCTGGCGTGACAATTCTGGCAATGCGTCTTGACCAGTTCCTCGCCGGTTATTTGCTGGGGCGAACTGTAAGCCTTGTTCGGGTCAGTTGCCGCGCCGCCGCTCACCATGTAGGAAACTGCCCGGCTGATTTCCAGATCGGTCAGCGCGCCCTGCCCACCGTGCCCCGGCATTTTCCCGACGCCGGTAATGGCATTGCGCGTTATCGAATTCAGGCCCTGCGCGGCACGCGGGGACCACTCGGCGGCATTGCCCATGCGTGGCGCACCGTCCTTGCCGGGGCCATGACAGGTAACACAGACGGCCTCAAAGACTTCCTTGCCGGAACGTTCCGGCGCTCCGGCCGCCAGTGCTATTGCGGGAAGGCCGAAGAGCACAGTGATCAACGCCGCAGAGATAGTGCGCCTGGAAAAAATGGATACTAGCGGTTGACGATTCATGGAGTTCTCTCAAGTTGCGATGTTTGTCAATTTACCAGAAAAGGATAGTCCAATGCAGCAGAAACCTTTGCCCATGGCGTGAATTCAGCGTATCAGGCTTTTCTCAGGAAGCACGCTTTCAGCATGAAGCTGCCGGCGTCCATCTTGCAGTCCACCTCGTGGTCACCCCCCACCAAACGGATGCTTTTGACCTTGGTGCCAACCTTGAGGGTGATCGACGAACCCTTGACCTTCAGATCCTTGATCAGCACCACGGCGTCGCCGTCGGACAGCACATTGCCGTTGGCGTCCTTTACGGTTGCCGAAGTGTCTCTATCAATCTCACCAGTTCCCACCAGCGGCCATTCAAAGCCACAATCGGCACAAACGTAGTTGTCGCCGTCCGGGTAGGTGTTTTCCATGGTGCATTGAGGGCAGGCGGGGACAGTGGACATGGTGTCTTTCAAGGGGGGTCAGGGCTGAACCTGGTCAATCACCAGTTTGATGTTCTTGCTGCCGGGTTTGATGCTCTTGAGGCTGCCGATGAGGTCGCCGCTTGAACTTTGCGCCTGGCCGGACTTGGCTACACGCGCTTCGATGTTGACCGTCTTGAAGTCGGAAATCTTCTTGCCGCCGGGCAAGGCCATTGAATCGTCAAAGCGGAATGTCAGTGGCAGGTTCGCCACCTGCGTACGCACCACGGCGAGCGGCATGCGCGAGCCTTCTTCGGCGCGTACAAAAACGAAGAGCAGGTCTTCGGGCTTGGCTTGCGAAGCGATATTGCCGCTGATCGTCACTGCGCCGCTGATCGATTCAGCACCGACGGCTACGGCGCTGGCAACGGCTTTCTTGCCCGGCTTGACGCCACTCTGCGCGACGATCTCGCGTGCCTTGGCTACCGCTCCTTCCACCGACCGTGCCTCTTCCGAGCCGGGTTCGAGTTGCAGCAGCAGCCGCCCCCAGTAATCGGCAACCGCAGAAAAGTCCTTGCGGTCGGTTGCCGCCGCACCAGCCAGGAACAGCGCCTGCGGTTCGTTCGGGTCAATCTTCAGCGCCCTGGCGATCAGTTCGTCCGGTTTGCCCTTGAAACTGCCGCCATTGACTCGCGCCAGCACCTCGGCGTAGTCCGCCAGCAGCACCGGCTCGGCGTCGAGCAGTGCGCCGCCGTGGCTATACGCCTCGGCTGATTCGGCAAAACGCCCCAGCGCCTTGTAGGATCGAGCCAGCATGACCCAGCCCTTGGTGTCGTCTGGATTGGTCTTGAGCTGGTCGACCAGCTTGCCAAGCATTTCCTCGATCTGCGGCGTGCTCATGCGCGCCTGGGTCTGCAGCGGATCAAGGGCGCGCGGGTTGCCGAGCATCAGGTAGCCGACAGTCGTGGCCAGCGGAATGGCGATGAGCAGGGCCAGTGCCGTCTTGCGCCCACCCTTTCCTTGCTGAGTTACGGCGACGGCCTCGGGCTGGACTTCTTCGAGCAGGCGGCGCTGCAATTCGCTCCGGGCCTGTTCGAAATCGGCTTCGGCCAGCGAGCCTTCGCTGCGATCGCGCTCGAGTTCGCTCAGCTGATCACGGAATATTTCCAGATTGGCTTCACGTCGGTCAATCGCGCTGGAGGGTTTGGCACCACGCAACAGCGGCGGCAGCATGATGGCCAGAGCGGCGACCACCAGCAGGGCGGCGGCGAGGATGAAAACAGTGATGGGAGTCATTATTGAGGTTCTTTGACGTTGAGCAGGCGATCGGCCTGCTGCTGCTCTGCGGCACTGAGTGGCGTGTCCTTGATGGCCTTGTTGCGGCGGCGCAGGTAGAGAACCAGTGCGCCAAGGGCGCCGACAAAAAGCAGGGCCGGGCCAAACCACAGCAGCAGAGTTGTTCCCTTGAGCGGCGGCCGGTAGCGCACAAAATCGCCATAGCGGCTGACCATGAATTCCATGATCTCGCTATCGCTCTTGCCATCCTTGATCAGCGTGCGGATCTCGCGGCGCAGATCAATCGCCAGTTCGGCGTGGGAACCGGACAGCGATTCGTTCTGGCAGACCAGGCAGCGCAACTCGGAGGAGATCGCCACCAGGCGATTTTCGGTGGCCTCGTCCGTTTCCAGCGGCGCGGCCTCCTTGGCCATAGCGGCGCCGGTGAACAGAATAAAAAGCATAATCCACCGCAGAGCCGCAGAGCCGCAGAGACGACGCAGAGAAAACCAGGAGAACTGCTTTTCTCCGCGAATCCTCTGTGGCTCTGCGTCTCTGCGGTTGCTGTTTGAGTAATTCATTTGCTCAACTCCGCAACCAGCGGCAGGATCTTGCCGGAGAACACATCGGGGCTGATCGGGCCCGTATGCTTCATGCGGATGATCCCGGCCTTGTCGATAATGTAGGTTTCCGGAACGCCATAAACACCGTAGTCGATGCCGACGCGTCCGTCGAGGTCAAGCACAGAGAGGGTGTAAGGATTGCCGTGCTGTTTCAGCCAGGCGTTGGAACGCTGAAGCGCCAGCTTCTTCTCGGCGTCTGGAGCCATCTTGTCCGAATCCAGCCCGCCATCGCCACGCACTTCCTTGTAGTTGAGGCCGATCAGCGTCACCGTTTTGCTTTTGGCGATTTCGACCAGCACCGGATGCTCCTGCCGGCAGGACACACACCAGGTCGACCACACGTTGAGCAGCCATACCTTGCCCAGCATGTCCTTCGGCGAGAAATTCTGCTCCGGGGCATCCAGCTTCGGCAGTGAAAACAGCGGTGCCGGCTTGCCGACCAGCGGCGACGGCACGTCGCGAGGATTGAGGTTGAGCCCGACGGCGAGCAGGATAACGAGAACGACAAAGCCGATCAACGGCCAGAGAAAACGGTTCATGAAATGTCCTTACGCTTTCTGGGCCAGTGGCACGGCAACACTGGCCGCAGCGCGCGATTTGATGCGGTAGCGGCGGTCTGTAATGGCCAGCAGGCCGCCGAGCGCCATCAAGACACAGCCGCCCCAGATCCAGTCCACGAAGGGTTTGTGATAGACACGCACGGCCCAGGCGGCATCCGGATGGGCCTTGTCGATCGGCTCGCCGAGCGAGACGTAAACATCGCGCAGGAAGCCGGTGTCGATCGCCGCTTCGGTCATCGGCATCGAAGACGAAACGTAGTTTCGCTTCTCCGGATTCATTTTACGGAGCACTTTATCGCCTTTGAGCAGATCGACGTCGCCGACCAGCGCCATGTAGTTCGGCCCCTTTTCCTGCCTGACGCCATTGAAGCGGAAGGTGTAGCCGCCGACGGCAACGGTGTCGCCGACCTCCATCTTCACGTCCTTTTCGGCCTGATAGCCATTGACCATGGTGACGCCGACAACAAAGACGGCAATGCCGACGTGCGCCGTATGCATGCCGAAAAAGCTGCGCGGCTGCTTCAGCGCGGCGGCCAGGAAGGACTGGCCGGCACGTGTCGATTGCACGCGCTCGACAAAGTTGAGCGATCCCGAAAGAACGATCCACGCGGCCAGCAGCAGGCTGAAAGCGACCAGCGGTTTCCATTCGCCGAAAAAGAACGGCGCCACAATGCCAACCACGGCCGCCACGACAAAGGCCCAGCGCAAGGTGCGCGCCAGTTCGCCGAAACTCGCCTGCTTCCAGCGGGCAAATGGCGCTACCCCCATCAGGAACAGGGCCGGGATCATCAGCGGCGCAAAGACGGAATCAAAGTAAGGCGGGCCAACCGACAGTTTGCCGGCGCCGAGGGCGTCGATGAGCAGCGGATAGAGCGTACCGAGCAAGACCGAGGCGCAAGCGACAACCAGCAACACGTTGTTGGTGAGCAGCAGCGATTCGCGCGAGAGCAGGGAAAACCGCCCGCCCAGGCCGACCTTGGGCGCCCGCCAGGCAAATAGTGCCAGCGAGCTGCCGATCACGGCGACGAGAAAAACGAGGATGAAGATGCCGCGGCGCGGGTCGGTGGCAAAGGCATGCACCGAGGTCAGCACGCCTGAGCGCACGAGGAAGGTTCCGAGCAGCGAGAGCGAGAAGGCGGAGATGGCCAGCAGCACCGTCCAGTTCTTGAAACTGCCGCGTTTTTCCGTGACCGCCAGCGAGTGGATCAGCGCGGTGCCGACCAGCCACGGCATGAACGAGGCGTTTTCCACCGGGTCCCAGAACCACCAGCCGCCCCAGCCGAGTTCGTAATAAGCCCACCACGAGCCGAGCGCGATGCCCAGCGTCAGGAAGATCCAGGCGGCAGTCGTCCATGGCCGCGACCAGCGCGCCCAGGCGGCGTCAAGCTGGCCGGAGAGCAGGGCGGCGACGGCAAAGGCGTAGGCCACCGAGAAGCCGACATAGCCCATGTAGAGCATCGGCGGATGGATGATCAGGCCGGGATCCTGCAGTAGCGGGTTGAGGTCGCGTCCTTCCTCGGCACCCGGCAGCAGGCGATCGAAGGGGTTGGAGGTGATCAGGATGAAGAGCAGGAAACCGGCTGTGACCAGGCCGAGCACGCCGATGACACGGGCGGTCATGTGGTCGGGCAACTGCTTCGAGAAGACGGCGACGGCCAGCGTCCACATGGACAGCATGACCACCCACAGCAGCAGCGAACCTTCGTGCCCGCCCCACACCGCGGCCACGCGATATTCCAGCGGTAGCAAGGTATTCGAATGCTGCGCCACATAGACGACTGAAAAATCGTTCTGCACGAAGGCGGTGATCAGGCAAGCAAAAGCCACCGCCATCAGCAAGGCTTGCGCCATTGCGGCCGGACGCGCCAGTGCGATCCATCCCGGCCGTTGCTGGTGAGCGCCGACCAGCGGCAGGATGCCTTCTACGAATGCCACGCAAAGCGCGACGATGAGAGCGAAGTGTCCGATTTCGGGGATCATTGGTTTGTAGCCTGGTGAGGAGTGAAGAGTGAAGAGTAAGGAGTCGCACCGAGTGATGACTTCCCTCTCTTGGAATGCTCAGAGGCTGCGAAAAAACACCTGGCCCCCACCGCAGAGCCGCAAAGGCGCAGAGGTTTCGCAGAGAAAACCTTTAGAAACAATGGGGTTCCTCTGCGTTTCCTCTGCGCCTTTGCGGCTCTGCGGTGGATTTTTGATATTTTCACAAGCTCTTCACTGCTTTACCGTTTTGGAAGTTGCTTCCAACGCCGCCTTGTTCGCGGCAGCCCGCTCTTGAGCGTCTGCGATGGCTTTGGTGGCTTCTGGCGGCATGTAGTTCTCGTCGTGCTTGGCGAGCACTTCACTGGCGATGAAAACGCCGTCATCGCCGAGTTTGCCTTGGGCCACCGCGCCTTTGCCTTCCTTGAACAGGTCGGGGAGGATTCCCTTGTAGGCGACGATCATGTCCTTCTCGGTGTCGGTCATGACAAAGCGCATGGTGACGCCGTCGGCTTCGCGTTTGATCGTGCCTTCCTTGACCAGGCCGCCAATGCGGAATGACTTGCCCTTGGGCGCCTCGCCTGCGGCCACCTGCGTCGGTGAGAAGAAGAACACCAGATTGCTCTGGAAGGCGTTGAGTACCAGGGTGACGACGAGGCCGAGAACGGCGAGGCCGCCGAGAATCAGCGCGATACGCTTGTGACGTGTTTTCAAGGCTTACCTTCGGGGTTGGGTTGTGCGATCGATTTTCTCGGCGCGGAACTGGCGCTTGAGACGAGCCACAAGGCTCTTATGACCCTGAACCAGCAGAACCGGTTCCAGAATCATCGCGATGGCCATGACACCGACCGAGCCCCAGACGTAGATGCCGTGGGTGCCCATGGCCAGAAAATCGGAAAAGCTGTTCCAGTACATGCCCTAATCCTCGCCGGTCAATTCGCACAACTCGGCACGCACCCAGTCGGTGTGTCGCTCACGCTCCAGCATGATGGTGCGCACCCGCATCAGCGCTACGGCGATAGCGTACATCCAGCAAGCCAGGGCGCAGAGCAGCATGCCGAGGAGCATGGTCATGGCCATCGAGGGCGATTTGGTCAGGCTGACCGACGAGCCCTGATGCAGCGTGTTCCACCACTTCACCGAGAAATAGATGATCGGAATGTTGACCACGCCGACCAGCGCCAGGATGGCACCGGCCTTGTCGGCACGGCGCGGGTCGTCAATCGCCGACTGCAGGGCGATGAAGCCGACGTAGAGAAAGAGCAGGATCAGCTCCGAAGTCAGGCGCGCATCCCACACCCACCAGGCGCCCCACATCGGCTTGCCCCACAGCGCGCCGGTCCACAACGACAGGAAAGTGAACAGCGCGCCGGTCGGCGCCAGCGCCGAGGCCATCATGCCCGACAGGCGGAAATTGAAGGCCAGCCCCAGCCCGGCCCAGAAAGCCATGACCAGATAGATGAACATCGACATCCACGAAGCCGGCACGTGCAGAAAGATGATGCGGTAACCCTCGCCCTGCTGGGCGTCGGTAGGCGCCACCAGAAATCCTACGTACAGCCCGGCGATGCCGAAGAGGGCAGCCAGCGCCCAGAACCACGGAATCATCTTGCCGGCGAGCGGGTAGAAGGCTTGCGGGCTGGCGAACTTGAACCAGTTGATCGTTGCGTTACTCATTATTCCAAAGCTATCCGTAAGGCGGCCGCCGTGGGCCACGGGGCAAAAAAGACGCCGCCCAGGGTCAATGCGCCAAGCAGCGACAGATGGGCTTGCGCCCCGAGTCCGGTCACGGTTGCATCGACCGCACCAGCACCAAAAATAAGAACCGGAATATACAGGGGAAGCACCAGCAGCGACAGTAGCACGCCACCGCCGCGTACACCCAGCGTCAGCGCCGCCCCGATGGCGCCGATGCCGGACAAGGCGGGAGTGCCGATCAGCAGCGAGAAGGTCAGCACCCACAGGGCATCGGTGGACAGGTCGAACTGGAGGCCCAGCACCGGCGCCAGCAAGGCCAGTGGCAGACCCGAAACCAGCCAGTGGGCCAGCACCTTGCCGAGTACGATCAGGCCCAGCGGCTGCGGAGCCAGTGCCAATTGCTCCAGCGTGCCGTCGCGATGGTCGTCGGCGAACAGGCGCGGCAACGAGAGCATGGTGGCGAGCAGGGCAGCCACCCACAGCACGCCCGGCGCCAGCTTGCGCAGCAACTCCGGCTCCGGGCCGACGCCGAGCGGAAACAGGCTGACCACGATGATGAAAAAGAACAGCGCCGAAACGATGTCGGCCCGGCGACGCATGGCCAGGCGAAGATCGCGGCTGATGATGGCGCAAATGAGGTTCAGCATCCGCTTAGCTCAGAAATCGTGAAAAAACGGCTAAACCCTACCGCAGAGGCGCAGAGGCGCGGAGAAAACGCAGAGGAAACTCTTTGATCTCGATCTGTTTTCTCTGTGCAAGCTCTGCGCCTCCGTGTCTCTGCGGTGGGTTTTGAAATCATTTGCGACTGCCTTCGAGTACCAGTTCGCGAACCGTTGCCGCGGCGACCGCAACCGCTTGATGCGTGGTCAGCACCGCCAGTCCGCCGCGTTGCAGATGCGCACCGATCAATCCGGCGACCAGCTCGACCGCGGCGCTATCCAGCGCCACGTAGGGTTCGTCGAGTATCCACAGCGCGCGCCGCTCATTGACCAGCCGCGCCAGGGCGACACGGCGTTTCTGCCCCTGTGACAGGTAGCGGCAGGTCAGATCCTCGCGCCCGGCCAGACCGACCATCTCCAGCGCGTCAAGTGCCGCGCCTTCTTCGAGGGTTTCATCGGCCAGCCTGGCCGAGGCCAGCAGGTTTTCCAGCGGCGTCAGTTCTTCCTTGATGGCGTTGTGGTGTCCGAGATAGCACAACTCGCGGCGATAGTCCTCGCCGAGCTTGCCGATTAACTCGCCACGCCAGCGAATCTCGCCTTCCTCTGCTGGAGACAGCGAACAGAGCATGCGCAGCAGGCTGGTTTTCCCGGAGCCATTGGTGCCCTGCAAATAAAGCATCTCGCCGGCGTCCAGCCGAAACCCGACGCCCGCGAACAGGCGACGTTCGCCGCGAACGCATTCAAGGTTGGAGACTTCGAGCATGCCGGGGGAAACCAAGGAGATAGGAAATTGCCGATGGCGAATTGTGCAGGCGCAAGTTTAGCCGGGGATTGATCAGAGTCAAAGAAAATGAAGGAAAAGGCGCTCTGAGCGGGTGATAAGATGACAGTTCGTGACGTGGCAGCAGCGCAAAATAGCGCTCCACCTGCTGATTTGGCCCACCGGGTCATGGGTGTCTGGAAGGGAGCAGTTTGGTTTTTCGAGCGATTGGCCTGCGCGGTATCCTGAGGTCGAGCCCGTCGGTAAAGGCGGTGCTCTTGCTGTCATTGGTGATGATCCTGGCGACGGTCATTTCGGCCACGGTGGTACTTGTTGATCTACGCCAGAAAGAGCTGAATCATGCCGAGGGCGAGATTATCAGTCTGGGCGAAATTCTCTCCGACCAGACGGCGCGCACCTTCGACGGCGTGGTGTTGATGATGCGTGGCGCCAGGGAACGCCTTTCCGATGACATTGGCCGTGGTTTCAAGCTCGACAGCGACCCTGTCCGCCTGTTGTTGCAGGCGCGCATCGCCGGTTTGCCGCAGGTCAAATCCCTGTTTCTGATTGATAACCAGGGACTTGGCGTCAATTCATCGCGGGCGGATTTCATTCGGAATCTGTCGATGGCTGACAGGGAGTTTTTCAGTCACTTCGTTGATGGCGGAAGCGACGAGATATTCATCAGCCGGCCCGAAAAGGCGCGCGTCGATGGTCAATGGGCGTATTACGTCAGTGTTCGTCTGCTCGATGTCTCGGGGCAGTTACGCGGCGTTCTGGTGGCATCGATCAACATCGAGTATTTCGAATCGCTGTACGAGAACATCACGATGGAGTTTGCCACGCGCATCCTGCTGCTCAATCATCAAGGAATACTCCTCGCCGGCAAGCCCCATAACGAAGCGATGTTCGCCAAGCTGGACGCCAATCCTGCCGCCTTGAAGGAATTGCTTGACCATCCGGCTGGCCATGTGGTGATGGATAGCGAAGCCCTGGCCGGGGGAAAGCGCTACGTCGCCTACCATCAGGTGGCCAAATACCCCTTGGTGATCAGTGTCGCCGTCGATGAAGACGATGCCCTGACCCCCTGGCACCGCGTGGCGCGCCCGATCGCCGCCAGTGCCATCCTGGTCGTTCTCTTCGTGTTGCTGGCGACCTTCCTGATGGCCAGAAATCTCTTGCGTAAAAGCCTTCTGGAGTCATCGCTGAAGGAAAACGACGATCAACTGCGGCAGATGGTGCAATCGGTCCGGGACGCCATCGTGACTATGAATTCTGCAAGAAGCGTTGTCCTGTTCAATGGCGCTGCCGAGCAGATGTTCGGCATCCAGGCCGACCAAGCGATAGGCAGCGAGATCGGGGCGTTGTTGTCGCGTTGCCTGCACCAGCCGCAACTGGCGAGCCTTTTGAGCTATCTGGAAGAAGGCTGGCGGTCGCCGGCTGGTATGGCGCTGCTCGGCAGCGTTGAATTGTTGCGCGATGAGCAGCCGTTCCCGGTGGAATTGAGCTTGTCGACGACGACCTTCCGTGGCGAAATTCTGCTCACCGCCGTATTCCGGGATTTGACAGAAAGCCAGCGCGCCGAACGCGAGTTGCTGGAAACCAACCGTCAACTCAAGGAACTGTCGGCTTCCCTGCAAAATGTTCGCGAGGAAGAGCAGGCACGGATTTCCCGCGAGTTGCACGACGAGTTGGGCCAGTTGCTCACCGGTATCCGCATGGAAGTGTCGTGGCTCGGTGGGCGTCTGCTGGCTGAACAGCAGGTGCTGGTGAGCAAGGTCGGTTCGATCAAGGGGCAGATCGACCAGACGATTGCCTCTGTGCGTCGCATTTCCTCCGAGTTGCGGCCGCTGGTGCTCGACGACCTCGGGTTTGCCGCCGCCGCCAGTTGGTACGTCGATCAGTTCTCGGCGCGTACCGGCTTGCCCGTTGCGCTGGTTCTTTCTGACGACGATCCGCAACGGGGTGACCCCACAGCGACGGTTCTCTTCCGGGTTTTGCAAGAGTCGCTGACCAACGTCGCACGCCATGCGGGAGTAACGAAGGTGGAAGTCCGGTTTGGCTTCCGGGACGACGGCTGGACTTTATCGATCAGCGATGACGGCGCTGGTTTTGTGCTGGATGCCGCTACGCGTGGTGGCCTCGGTCTGGTCGGAATGCGCGAGCGTGTGCAGATTCTGGGCGGGCAGTTCGCCTTGACGACTGCTCCTGGCGAAGGCACGCTGGTCGAGGTTGTCGTACCCTCAGGTAAAATACGAGAAGGGCAGTGATGGAAAAATTCAGGGTTTTGCTGGCCGACGATCACGCCATCATTCGCGACGGCTTGAAACAGATCCTGGCCGATACCGATGACCTGGTCGTCGCCGGCGAGGCGGCCAATGGTCTGGAACTCATGCAACTGGTGCGCGAGAAGGATTGGGATGTGCTGGTCCTCGATATTTCGATGCCCGGGCGTAGCGGCCTCGAACTGATCCACATGATCAAGGATGAAAAGCCCCAGCTTCCCATTCTTGTCCTCAGCATGCACCACGAAGAACAATACGCCGTGCGTGCGCTGCAGGCCGGCGCCCAGGGTTATCTGACCAAGGAGAGCGACGGCGAATTGCTGGTGGCCGCGATCCGGCGGGTAGCCTCCGGCGGCGTTTATATCAGCGACAAAGTGGCGGAAATGATGGTGCGCGGTATCCGCCCGGCCCATGAGACTTTGCCGCATACCCTGCTGTCGGACCGGGAGTTTCAGGTTTTCAACATGCTGGTCAAGGGCCTGGGATTGACCGAAATAGGCGCCGAACTTTCGCTCAGCGTCAAGACCATCAGCACCCACAAAACCCACACCCTGCACAAGATGAATCTGGCCAACAGCGCCGAACTCATACGCTACGCCGTGGCTCACGGCTTGGCCGACCCCGCCGAATTCTGAAATCCGGCCACTTGGCAGACCGATCAGCAATCCTCTTAAGGCATTCAGACTTTCAATGCCAATCGCTGCGAGCCTCGCCAAATGGCGTTCTACAGACTATCGTCAATAAAAGCCAATAAATACCGGCATCTACAAGCATATAACTTGTAGATCGCCTATCCATCAGGCTTTGAAGCATATACCACGGACTAAGTACAAGATTTTTCCGTGCCGGATGCGATAAACAATGACCGCTATAGGAATTATCCTATGCCTTTTATCATCCCCTTACTGATATTAAGGCGATGAAAAATTCCTTAGAATTCGAAGTCGGGCCAGCCCTCAAGGGGTGGCTTGAGACAAGGGAACGCTGTGTTCCCCATCTTTGCTAAGGAATAGTAACAATGAAATTTCGGTCTGCTCATCCTGCTCTGCTCGCCGCCTCTGTCGCAGCACTTCTGTTTTCCACGATGGCGGGGGCTGCCGTTGATGAAACGGCTGCCGAGGCCTTGTCGAAAAAGAGCAATTGCACCAAGTGCCACTCGGTTGACAAGAAAAAAGACGGCCCGTCATTCAAAGTAACGGCCGCCAAATACAAAGGCAAAGCCGATGGCGAGGCCAAAGTTTTCAAGCACATCACCACCGGCCCCAAGATCAAGATTGACGATGTTGAAGAAGATCACCAAATTGTCAAATCCAAGGACGACGCAGAAATAAAGAACCTGATTAATTACATTTTGTCGCGCTAAGCGGGAGCCTGCCGAACCGGGACCGTCGTCATGAATCTATTGCAAAAATTGCGCGCGCGCTGGAAGTTGGTCCTCGGACTCGCCGTACTGGGTTTCATCGCCTCAGTTACGCTGGTTATTGGCGGCGCTGCCGGTCTGGCCTTCACCAGTACAGAAGAGTTTTGTATTAATTGCCATGAAATGAAAAATAATGTTTACGCCGAGTACAAGGGGACGATTCACGATCAGAACCGTACCGGGGTAAGGGCCATTTGTACCGACTGCCACGTCCCACGTCAGCCAGTGGGTCTCATCTTGCGCAAAATCCAGGCCACCGGCGATCTTTACCACCACTTCATTACAGGCTCAATCAACACCCGGGAGAAGTTCGAAGCCAAGCGCTACGAATTGGCGACGCATGTCTGGAAACGCATGAAGGAAACCGATTCGATTGAATGCCGAAACTGCCACAACGCAGACAAGATGAGTACCGATTTGCAAACACCTAGAGCGCAAACGCGGCATGCCAAGGCCAAGGCCGAGAATCTGACCTGTATTGATTGTCACTTTGGAATCGCGCATCAAGAGCCAGACGGGCCTGGGCCGCAAGAGTTGTTCCCAAAAGCCAGCAAAACCGAGTAGTTCAACTTTTCAAACTGAGTTAGAGGGTAAAACCATGAAACTGAAACTCTTAGCCACACTGGCTTGCGCGACGTTCGTTATCCCTGCCATCGCCGCCGATGTAACCTATCGCAATGACATCAAACCACTGATCAAGGCTCAGTGCGGTGAATGCCATGGTGACGATGCGCCCACACTGGCCGAGTTTGATCTGGACAAGGAACGGTACAAGAAAGACAAGTTGGGCCCGCGCACCAGCACCTATGAAACGTTGCTTATATTGGTTGGCTGGCCCGACACGGGGGCACTGATGCGACGCCTGGATGATGGGTCCAGCAATGCGGATAAAAAGCCGGGCAATATGTACAAGAACCTTGGCGAAACCGATGAGCAGCGTGCAGCCAATCTCAAGATAGTCAAGGCGTGGGTGGGTGAGGAAGCCTGGAACCTGAATCGTTGGGCGAAGCGGGGCGACGTACCCGGCATTACGAAAGAACAACTGGACAAACTGCAACTCAAGTATTGATCTATTTCAATGCCCGCTTTCTCCGAAATCCAGTCTTCCAAGGGCTGCTCAAGATGGCCAGTACGCTTGGCAGGCCGGAGAAATGGCACAAACACAGTCTTCTATACAGATGACCAGTCAGCTACAAACCATAAAAAATGTCGATTGTTGCGCTAGTTCCAGTTCTAATCTCCCGATGCTCAAAAGCGTTCGCAGATAACGGGGTACTCGGAGGAATAGGTATGAAACGGTTGCTGTTGGCCGCTCTGGCGGCGTTAATCGGCAGTCTTGCTTCAGGGGTGTCAGTCGCTGCCGACGAAGTATCCATCGTCCGCGGAGGTCGTCTGTACGACGACTGGAGCCAGGAATCGAAGGAAAGGCTCCCGAGCGAGCCACACCCGTCCTTCCCCGCCAGCATTGGCGGTGTCCCGGCGGCGGATACGTGGCGCTGCAAGGAATGCCACGGGTGGGACTACAAGGGCAAGCACGGCATCGTCGGCATCCGCAGTCGCCACGGCGATGATCCGGCAGCCATCGTCGCGGTGTTGAAAAATGCCACCCACCAATACAATGAAATCATTCGGGATAAAGACTTGCTCGACTTGGCTAACTTTGTTACCCACGGACAGACCGACATGAAATCCGTCATTTCGTCGGCGCCGCTTTCAAAGGCAGCCACGCTGACCTACGAGAAGTACTTTGGTACGATCTGCGCCACCTGCCATGGTCTCGACGGTAGCAAATTGCGCACGGTGTCGCCGCTCGGCGATGCCGCGCGGCAGCGTCCGAGTGCGGTTCTGCATGTCATCATCAACGGCCATCCCGGTGGCGGCATGCCGGCGCTAAGCGCGCTGGGGACGAATGTCGCGGCACAGATGCTGTCATTCCTGCAAACTCTGCCGAAGCTGAATCTTCCAGCCTCGATCGCCCACGGCGGCCTTTTATACGACGACTGGCAGTTCGAGGTGGGTGCACGCAAACAGTCATTGCCGCATCCGGCCTACCCAAAAACTGCTTTCTATGTCAACGACGCATCATTGACCTGGCGCTGTACGGCCTGCCATGGCTGGGACTATCAAGGCAGCCAGGGCTACTACGCCAGCGGGCGCCATGCGACGGGCATCAAGGGGATTCGTGACATGGCGAATGCCGACCCGGCTCGAGTCGAGGCGGTCCTGCGCAACGCGACGCATCAATTTGGCGCCGTGCTGAAGGCGCGCGACTTGCAGGATCTGGCGAATTTCGTCAGTTTCGGACAAGTTGACATGGATAGCGCGATTGATCGCCAGAGCCTGCGTATGCGCGGCAACCCCGAGCGGGGCAAAGCGTATTTTCGCAGCATCTGCGCAGGGTGCCACACCACAGATGGTCGGCGCATGGCCACGCCACCGCTTGGACGCCTGGTCAGAGCGAACCCATGGGGAAGCCTGCATACGATCCTCAACGGCCATCCTGACGAAAAGATGCCGGCGCTACGAGAACTTGATTTTCAATTGCTGATCGACATTCTGGCGCATGTGCAGGAGTTACCTGATACGCGATAGTTTTGGCTAATCAACCTGAAAACCTCAGCGGCTCACCTTTGTGGTGAGGTTTTCAGGCTCATGCATTTTTTGACATCATCGCCATGTTCAAGTGGTTCTTCGGCATGACGCCACGGCCGGTGTTCGACCGCTGGACCTACTGGGAGAAGTTCGACTACTGGGCACCGTTCTGGGGAGTGACGATCATCGGCGTCAGTGGCCTGATGATGTGGCTGCCGCAGTTGACGGCGCAGTACCTGCCCGGCTGGGTGTTCAACGTGGCGGCTATCTTCCACGGTGAAGAAGCCTTCCTGGCGGTGGTCTTTCTGTTCACCGTGCATTTCTTCAACAACCACTTCCGTCCGGACAAATTCCCACTGGAACTGGTGATGTTCACTGGCACCGTTCCGCTGGAGGAGTACAAACGCGATCATCCGCTGGAGTATCAGCGCCTGCTGGATTCGGGTGAACTGGAGAAGCATCTGGTCGATGCACCGTCGCAGCCGATGACGAAAGCTTCGAAGGTTCTTGGCTTCACCTTGATCGTGATCGGTCTGACCCTGCTGACGCTGGTGGGGGTGAGATTCTTTACGAGCTTCTAAGCTTGTATCAGGAGAATGTGGTGCAGGCGGCGCCCGGAATTCCCGGGTGCCAGTTCGCTCGCAAGGAATTAGCCGCCGGGGGCCATTCAACAAGCCTTGGCCGTCAGCAAACCGTCCCACTCCGTTGTGTGCCTCGGCGACAGATGCCCCGTTTCATTTGCTTCATCTTAATGGTGGCGGCATGCCTGGAAGAAGGCAGACGTAACATGGGAAACACAGTCAAGTGGCCGCCCGTGAGGAAAAGGCTTACTCGCACATGCGGCGAATTTCATTTTCCTTGATGGCCATCTCGACCTGGAGCAGAACGGCGTCAACGTCGGCAAGTCGTTCGTCGAGTACAACGTGGCCGGTCAGGGCCAGTTCCGGGGTCAGCAAACCGCTTTCAAAGTGCGCCCAGATTTCCTTGCCGAACTGGGTGTCCTTTAGGGTCGGGGCGAAGGCGCTGAAGTAGGTTCTCAGGTTGATCACGTCGCGCTCGAACATTTCGGCGGCGTTGCTGTTGCTGGCGGCATCAATGGCTTGCGGCAAATCGATGATGACCGGTCCACCTTCGCCGACCAGGATGTTGTATTCCGAAAGATCGCCGTGAATGATGCCGGCGCACAGCATGCGCACCACCTGGTTGATGAGCATGGCGTGAAATTCCAGCGCCAGACTCTCGCTCAGTTCGACATCGTTGAGCCGCGGTGCCGCATGGCCCTCGGTATCGACCACCAGGTCCATAAGCAACACCCCCTCGAAACAAAGGTGCGGCTGCGGAACCCGCACCCCGGCGGCGGAAAGCCGATACAAGGCGTCGACCTCGGCGCTTTGCCAGACTTCTTCCTGCATCTTGCGACCATAGCGGCTGCCTTTTTCCATGGCGCGCGCCTGCCGGCTATTTTTTACCTTGCGGCCTTCCTGGTAGGAAGCATTCTTGCGGAAGCTGCGTTGATTGGCTTCCTTATAAACCTTGGCGCAGCGGATGGCTTCGCCGCAGCGAACAACGTAGACGGTGGCTTCCTTGCCGCTCATCAATTGGCCAACCACCTCGTCAATGAGGCCTTCTTCGACGAGTGGGACGAGTCTTTTCGGGGTTTTCATGTGTTCGTTACGTTTTCGTTTGCTGGGTGGGTCGTTCTGAAAAATGCGCGAAAGGTTCAGCGGGGCTTGCGGAAGTCATCCTCGATCCATGCGCTCGCGCTGGCCATGCTCAGTTTGAACCCAGGCGCCACGCGCAGTTGCGCCAGCGCTTCGCCGAGGGCGTCGTGTGCGGCCAGCAGGGCGTGAGGATCATCTTCGTCGGGGACGATGTCGAGCGTGACGCTGATTCGCCCGGACTGGGTGCTCACGGTGATGCTCTTATGGTGCTGAGCGTGCAGTTGCTGCTCATGACGGCGCAGGACTTCCGCGGCGGTCTTGACCAGTGTGTTGAAGGCCGAGACGTCAAGCGGCTTCGGGTTCTTCTTGTCACGCCCCATGGTCCACGGGCCGACCAGTGCCGGTTCTGGTTCGCCGTCCTTGATCATCTCCACGGCCCAGCCTTCATCGTCTTCATTCTTGATGACGCGGGCGGTCCACCCGTTGTTGATCCACAGTCGGGGCTCATTCACTGCGGCGGGGGTGTCTGACTCAATCTCTGCGTTTGTCTCGTTCGATTTCATGGGCGAATTGTACTTCCCGACGCGTGTCGCAAGTTGGCGTTCCTCAATGCACCCGGAACAGTGGCTGTTCAGCGCCAATTAATGTCAGCGCATTAAACTGGAGTTGTTCAATCAACAAAGGATAAATCCAATGAAAACCCAAAAGACAATCACCGCCAGCCCGTTTCAGAAATTCGTCAGTGTGATTTTTGTGACGATGACCCTGGTGTTTCTGACCGTGCCTTATGCAATGTCCAGGCACCCCGGCGAACCACTGCAACAACCAGTGATCGTACAAATCCACCACCTTGATTGACCGGTTTGCGTCAGGAATTTTCAGGGCATGCCCATCAGTTCGCCAGCCTCGACGGGCAAGCTCGGTGAATCAAACCCGCAGCAGCGCAATCTTTAGCGGCGCTTGCCCGTCGCGGCTGGGGAAATCAGCCTCTGGAGCGATCCACTCGACTTCTCGAATTCCGCGCCCAGCCTTGCGCGCGCTACGTTCGAGCAGGTCCAGCCAAGCCTCGCGCTCGACTTCGGCGACATTGTTGCAGCAGATCATCGTCCCGCCTTCTGCGGTGCACAACAGCGCCGGCTTGAACAAAGCGGCGTAGTCATTGACCAGATCAACCACGCCAAACGGGCTTATTGCGTGGCGCGGAGGGTCAAGGAAAACGACATCGAACTGGTGCGGCTCCAGTTTGGGAAAGGGAGGCATGCGTTTACCGCGCACCATCTGCGCTTGCCCCTGCCCGGAGAACTGGCGCAGGGCGGCAAAGGCGTCGCTCTTGACGAAGCGCACGCGAATCGGCAGATCGTTAATACGCGCATTTTCCTTGCCGATGGCGATGTTCGATTCGGAAAAATCGACATTCACTACGTGCCGCGCACCGGCCTTGGCGGCGGCAATGCCGACGCCGCAGGTGTAGGCGAAGACGTTGAGCAGCGATTTTTTGGCGATTTCCTGCATCACGCGGCGACGCCCGGCACGCATATCGAGGAACAGCCACGGGTCCTGCCCGGCATGGCGCGCCTGAAAGCGGTAATTGACACCCATCTCCTGAATTTGGCTCAACTCATGGGCGGTGGCAATCTGCTCGGGCGGTAGCGCATTCGATATTCTGGAATTGGACTGGCTGCGGTCGTTATAGAACACCAGCAGGCCTGGAAATGCACTGGCGTAGAAAGCTTCGATCGCCGCCAGTTGATCCGGCACCAGCGAGCGGTGAAAGGTTTGCACCAGCAGCGCGTCGCCATAGCGATCAACGGTCAGCCCCGGTTCCCCTTCGACACTGCCATGAAAGAGACGGTAGGCGTTGGTTTGTTCGGCGTGCAGTTGCTCAATCAGGGGCTGGCGCGCAGAAAGAGCGGCAGCCAGGAGATTGGTCAAATTCGCGTTGAAATTAGCAGGCATCTTGATTCCTCAGTGGCGAGCCGGGGTTGACTGCGCCGGAGTTTCCGCCTTGGTGGCAGGGTGCGACATGATACAGGCCACAACAACGGTCTGCTCGCCTGAATGCGTCAGGCGAGCGCGACACCGAGCGAAGCACCACGGTAGCGCCGACGAACCATAGAGAAAATCATTCAAACCGCACTCGTGCCTAAGCGGTTGTTCATTATACTATATTCTGGTCCGCCCGGACCGAATCGAACGGCCTACCCCTTGGTTCGAAGCCAAGCGCTCTATCCAAATGAGCTACGGGCGGTTTTGACTATTCAGATGCTGACGAAAACAATCAAAAGGTCGGAATCGTCGAAAACCCGTGCTTTTCAAGCATCGCCAGCCCAGCGTTGATGTCGTCGACCTTGAGCACGATTACCGCCTTGTCTTCCTTGTGTTCGAGCGAGGCATACAGGTACTCGATGTTGACGCCTTCGTCGCGGAAGAGGGCCATGATGCGGGCCAATTCACCGGGGTGATCGGGGACTTCGACGCCAATTACGTCGGTTTCGCGGGCGGTGAAACCGGCATCCTTGAGTAGCTTGACGGCGGCATCGGGCTGGTCGGCGACCATGCGCAGGATGCCGAAATCCGTGGTGTCGGCGATCGAGATGGCGCGCAGGTTGATACCGGCTTTGGCCAGCAGGGCGGTAATGTCGGCCAGCCGACCCGTGCTGTTTTCCATGAAGGTGGAAATCTGTTTGATGATCATCAGATGCTCCTCTTGTCGATGATGCGCTGGGCCTTGCCTTCGCTGCGCGGGATGGAGCGCGGCTCGACCAGCTTGATGTGGGCGCTGATGCCCAGTTCGCTCTTCAGTTCGTCGTGAATGCGCTTTCTCAGCCGCTCCATGGTGCGCGTGACGTCGGAGAAGACGGCTTCTTCTACCTCGACCTTGATCTCGATCTCGTCGAGGTGCGTGGCGCCGCGGTCGATGATGATCTGGTAGTGCGGCTGCGTACCTTCGATGCGCATCAGCACGTTCTCGATCTGCGACGGGAAGCAGTTGACGCCGCGAATGATCATCATGTCGTCGGTACGCCCGAGCAGCCGATGGATACGAACCGAGGTACGGCCACAGGCGCAAGGTTCGCGCATCAGGTAGGTGATGTCGCGCGTGCGGTAGCGCAGCAGCGGCGTGCCCTCGCGCTTGAGGCTGGTGATGATCAGTTCGCCCTTCTCGCCGTCGGGCAGGACTTCGCCGGTTTCGGGGTTGACGATCTCGGGATAGAAATAATCCTCGTTGAAGTGCTGGCCGTTCTTGTGCTCGCATTCCGAGGCCACGCCGGGGCCGATCAGCTCGGTCAGGCCGTAGATGTCGTGCGCGCTGATGTCGAGTTTGCTCTCGATCTCGACGCGCATGTTCTCGCTCCACGGTTCGGCGCCAAAGCAGCCGGCCTTGAGCGGCAGTTCGTGGAAGTCGATGCCTTCCTCCAGCGCGGCTTCGGCGAGGAACAGCGAGTAGGAGGGCGTGCAGGTCAGCAGCGTGGTGCCGAAGTCGCGCATGATCATCAACTGGCGCCGGGTATTGCCCGACGAAATCGGGATGATGTTGGCGCCGATGCGGCGCGTGCCGTAGTGCACGCCAAGACCGCCGGTGAACAGGCCGTAGCCGTAGCCGTTCTGCACCGTGTCGCCCTTCACGCAGCCAGCCATCGACAGCGTACGCGCCATGACGTCCGACCACATGTCGATGTCGGCTTCGGTGTAGGCGCCGACCACCGGGGTGCCGGTGGTGCCCGACGAGGTGTGGATCTCGACCAGATCGGCCTGTTTGCAGGCCAGCAGGCCGTAGGGGTAGGTTTGCCGCAGATCGTCCTTGCTGGTGAACGGCAGCTTGGCGATGTCTTTCAGGCAGGTGATCGAATCGGGATTGACGCCGGCCCGGTCGAGCCGCTCGCGGTAGAACGGCACGCGGGAGTACACCCGCTCAACCGTTTCTTGCAGCCGCTCCAGTTGCAGTTTCGTTCGCGCCTCGCTTGAGGCGCACTCGACTTCCTTGTTCCAGATGGGCATGCGGCTGAACTCCTGAGTTAGTGTAAAAGTCGCGCCAGCGACTCTCGAACCTCCCCTCGCCCTCCGGGAGAGGGGAGGGGGGCGAGGTTGGGAATTCGCGGAGCATGGCTCCGCGCCAATCGAGCGATTCCGGCTGCCAAGCCGGAATGCGCCCTGCAAGGGAGGGAAACGGGTGGGCCAGAGAAGTCCATTATTTGGAGTAGCGCTGGATTAGTTTCGAAAAGAGAGGATTTTTGGAAACTTCGGCAGTTCCGGCCATTCCACCGCGTCGAGCATATTCTTGACGATGAGACCGAGTTCGGTGTCGCCCTCGATGGAGAGCTCGCGGTTGAAGAACAGCGTATCCGGGTCTTCCTGACGGGCCATCAGTTGCAGGAAGGCCGACAGGTTGGCGCTGAACGTGAGGTCGGGCGTTGCCGGCAGGCTGAACAGCGGGCGGAACAGGCCGCCGCGATAGGTAAAGCAGGCGCGCCCACCGGTATCGAGCACATCGACGAGGAAACTGCGCCCTTCAAGCAGTTCAAGGCTGTCTTCCGGTAACAGCTTCATCTTGACCACGGCATTCAGGGCGGCGGTCAAGACCAGAGAATGTGGCCATTGCGGCAACTTGTTACCGATCGCAGAAACGAAGCTCGGGAGCTTGAAGCGGGGAATGCTGAACGATTTCAGGAAGCTTTCGGACATGTTCAAACTCCTTGGAGTGGTGTCAATTACCTTGTGTCAATTACCTTGGTGTCAATTATTTCGCGTCACTGCTGCTGTGCCATCTGCAACTGGGCGAGCGCCGCCTGATGGTGCGTGTTGATTCCGGGTTCGCCGAACCAGTAGCCATCGACCATGCCTTCGGCCGCCCAGCCGGTGGTGTCGGGCTGCACAATTTCGCCGCGTCGCGCTGCATCAAAAGCCGCGATGATGGCGGGCATGTGTGCCGGTTGCGGGCTGATGCGCAGGATGTCGATGCCCATTTTCAGCATCTCGGGCACTTCGGCGAGCAGGTTATAGGTCTGTGCCGACATCGTCTGGATGCCGTTGATGGCCAGGAAAGGCTGGCCTTCCCTCGTTTTCAGCGTCATCCCTTCGGGGTGATCCAGGCACTTGAACTGACAATCGTCCTTGTTCAGGTCGTAATGGCGGGCGGTGAAGCAGCGCGCCGAGAAGGCCAGCGGCAGCTTGCCAAAAACGAAGACCTCGGTCTCGATACCTTCCGGACGGCTCTTGTGCAGCATTTCGATGAGCCGGCGATCGGCTTCCAGTGGCGGCACCCAGCGCTGCATGCCATAGCGGACGAAAGTCGCCAGCGACGCTTCGTTGTAGATGTTCAGATGCGGCCCGGCGACAAACGGGCGTCCGGCGGCAATATTCACCGCGCCCAGATCGTTGGCCTCGACCTTGCAGCCGCCCTCATCAATCAGGCGGCGCAAAGCCTTGAGATCGCTTTCCGATTCGAGCAGGGCTTGCGCGGAAACGACGACTTCCTTGCCGGCGTCGGACAAGTCGCGCGCCAAGGCGATCCAGTCGGTCACGCGCAATTGCTGACGACGCGAACAAACTACTTCGCCGACATAGATGATGTCGATGGCGTCGATCTGCACCATCTCGGCATAGAATTCGAGCACTTCGTGTTTCGGCCAGAAGTAGAGCAGTGGGCCGAGCGCAAGTTTCATGGATAAACCTTTTTCGACAGGAAAATCACTTCGGGAAATACAGAGAAAACTCTGCGCTTTGTGCGCTTCAAGAACTTAACGCCATGGCCGATTGTAAGCACCGAGGGTTGCCTGGTTGCCTTCGGAAACCTTGGCCAGATCGGCTTGCCAGGCCGGCTTCACGTGGTAGCGCTCACTATCGCTGGCGAGCGCATCCAGCGCTGCACGCAGCGTTCGGGTGACTTGTGCGACGTAGGCCGGGCTGCGCTGCCGCCCTTCGACCTTGATCGCCGAAATGCCGATGCGGGCAATCTCCGGCAGAATTTCAAGTACGTTCAGGCTGGTCGGTTCTTCCATCGCGTAATAGGTTTCACCGTTGACCTCGAAGCGCCCCTTGCATAGCGTCGGGTAACCGGCAGACTCGTCGTCGCCGTAGCGGTCGATCAGGATGCCGTTAAGGCGCGTAGACATCTGACCCGGCGACTTTTCCCATTTCACGTATTTGGCCGGCGAGCAGGCGCCGACAGTGTTGGGCGACTCGCCGGTGGCGTAGGAGGAGAGCCAGCAGCGGCCCTCGTTCATCACGCACAGGCTGCCGAAGCCGAAGACCTCGATTTCGACCGGCGTGTTATTGATTACCTGCTCAACCTGCGCCAGCGTCAGCACGCGCGGCAACACGGCACGTTTCACGCCGAACTCGCGATGGGCGAAATTCACCGCTTCATAGCTGGTCGCCGAGCCTTGCACTGAAAGGTGCAGACGCAGATCGGGGTGGCGTTTGCAGGCGTAGTCGAGCAGCCCGATGTCGGCCAGGATGACCGCATCGACGCCCAGATCGGCCGCGCCATCCACCGCCCGGTGCCAGTCCGCTTCACGCCCCGGCTGCGGAAAGGTGTTGATCGCCATCAGCACGTGCTTGCCGTGCGAATGGGCGTAGCGGATGCCCTCGACCATCGCCTTCTGGTCAAAGTTGAGGCCGGCGAAATTGCGCGCGTTGGTGTCGTTCTTGTAGCCGAGATAGACCGTGTCGGCGCCATGATCGACCGCCGTCTTGAGCGCAGGCAGGCTGCCGGCAGGGCAAACAAGTTCGGGTATTTTCAGGTACTGCATGGAAATTCTCTTGGTTCGAAGCCGCAAGTATAGCGAGCGGGCGCCCAAACCGCATGATTTTCATCAATTTCGGGGCGGTTTTCCGGGTTGGTTTTAACACCTGATTTCCGAAAAAAAGGCTGCACACCGGTCAAATCGAAAGGCTGGAAGGCGCATGGATAGGCAATCTACAGGGCATACCCTGAAGGCAGGCATGAGGCGTGCTGTAGCCGGGCCTTTCAGACAGATCGCGGTTTGCGCGGCGCGTTGGCGAACAACCGGTCGTAGAGTACGTTCGGCAGCAAACGGAGAAATTTGGCGACGATGCCCATCTGCCAGGGAATCACGGTGTAGCTGGTGCCGCGCTCGATGGCCCGCGCAAAGCGCCGCGCCGCTTCGTCGGCCGGTAGCAGAAAGGGCATGCGGTAAGGGTTGATCGCCGTCATCGGCGTTTCGATGTAACCGGGGGCGATGGTTACGACCTTGACGCCGGAGTCGCGCATTTCGAGGCGCAGGCTTTCAAGGTAGGTGATCGCTGCCGATTTCGAGGCGCTGTAGGCTTCGGCGCCGGGCAGGCCGCGAATGCCGGCGACCGAAGCGATGCCAACCAGCCGCCCTGGTTTGCCAATGATCGCGGCTTTCCGCATGGCGGCAATGAACGGCGAAAAGGTGGCGGCCATGCCATAGACGTTGATTTCGAAAATGCGCCGGATGACTTCCAGGTCTTCGGCGCACTCGGTCAGCGTGCCGGAAGATACGCCGGCATTGGCGATGACGATGTCGGGCGACCCATTGCGGGAAATGAAGTCTTCTGCCGCTGCACGTTGCGCGGCCGCATCGGTGACATCTAGGGGATAGCAGGAAACCTGTTTCGCGCCCGCGCTGGTCAGCGTCTCGGCCAGCGAGGCGAGTTGCTCGCCCCGCCGGGCAGCGATTCCGAGAATTGCGCCCTGTTGCGCGTAATGGCTGGCCAGCGCGCTGCCGATCCCGGACGAGGCGCCGGTGATGAAGACTTTCGGCGCGGTGGGCACAGCTTGAATGCGCTTACTTCTTTTTCAGGTTGCGTTCGCTGCGCGCCTTGTCGATGACCTTGTCGGTCAGCGCCAGGAGATCAGCATGGGATTTGATTTCCTGCCCGACGACCAGATAGCGGCCGTCGACGACGAGCGCGGGTACGCCACGAAGCTTGGATGCCTGGGCCATCTGGTCGGCGCGCTTGACCTTGGTCATGACACCGAAGGAGTTGTAGGCATCGGAGAATTTTTTAGCATCAACCCCTTGCCCGGTAACCCATTCGAGGACGCTTTTATCGTCGATCAGTTTCAGCCCCTTTTCGTGGATGGCGTTAAACACGGCACCATCCAGCTTTTGCAGTTCGCCCATGGCTTCCAGTGCGTAATAGAGCTTGGCCATCAACTGATAGAAGGGGCTGTTGAAGCTGACCGGTACGCGCTTGAAGGCGACATCGGCCGGGAGTTTGGCTGCCCATTTGATGATGTACGGATTGAGGTCGCTGCAATGCGGGCAGGCGTAGGAGAAAAACTCGATAACCTCGATTTTGGCCGGATTGTCGGTTCCCTGCGCCGGGTCGATGACCGTGTAGTCCCGTCCGACGGCGAGTTGCGCCTGTACCGGCAAGGCGACCGAGAGCAGGGCGAAAGCGATGGCGGCAAGCCATCCGTTCAGGTGCTTTTTCATGATTGTTTCCTTAGTCCTTCTTGACTACGTTGGCTTCGACACCCTGCCTGGAGAGATCGGAGCGCATGTTATTCAATTCATCCATCTTCTTGAACGGCCCAAGGCGAACGCGATACCACACCTTTTCCTGCAGCATGACTTGCTGAACCGAGGCCTCAACACCCATTAACGCAAGTTTGGCTTTCTGGTTGTCAGCGTCACCGGCATTCTGGAAAGAACCCGTCTGCAAATAGACCGGCTCCTTGAGCGCGCTTTCCTTTTCCTTTTCGTTCTTGCCTTTGGCCGCGTCGGCCTGTTTGGGATCAGCCGGTTTCGGGTCGGGAATGGCATCGGCATTGCCGGGCAGTATCTTGTAGAAATCAAAGCGCGGCTTGTCGCCATTCTGCGGGATCGGATCACCCGGTTTGCCCGGCAGCGCCATCGGTGCCGGGGGCGTGCCCGGCTGCTGTCCGGCGACTGGAGGCGGTGTTGGCGAGGGCTGGCTCTTGTTGGTAAAAGGAGGGGGCGTTTTGTAGATGTACCAGACCACGCCCGCCGCACAAAGTACGCCCAGAACCAGGCCAAGGAAAAGGCCGACCAGCATGCCACCGCCGGTTTTTTTTCTGGTTGGCGCATTGCTCTGTCTGCGGGGTTTCATATCACGACTCATGACCGTCTCTCTGATTCATTGGTTCAATAATTACATCGATTGCGGGCAACTGACGCCGAGAATGGCCAAGCCATTGCGGATTACCTGCCGCACCGCAACCGCCAGCGCGATACGTGCATTCTTCAGCGCGGCATCTTCGACCAGCATGCGCTCCGCATTGTAGTAGCTGTGGAATTCTGCGGCCAGATCCTTCAGGTAGAAGGCGATCATGTGCGGCGCCAACTCCCTGGCAGCGGATTCGATGATTTCGGGGAACTCGTTCAGCTTGGCGGAAACCGCCAGTTCATGCGGGTTATCGAGCAGCGCCAGGTCAGCATTAATGAATGCAGCTTCGGTGCTCGCATCGCTGCCCGATTGCGCCAGCAGCGAACAGACGCGGGCGTGGGCGTACTGGATGTAATAGACCGGGTTTTCGTTGGTCTGGCTTTTTGCCAGGTCGAGGTCGAAGTCGAGATGCTGATCCGACTTGCGCAGCACATAGAAGAAGCGGCAGGCATCGTTGCCAACTTCCTCGCGCAGCGTGCGCAGCGTGACGAATTCGCCGGAGCGGGTGGACATCGAGGCCTTCTGGCCGTTGCGGTAAAGCACGGCAAATTGCACCAGCGCCACGTCGAGAACGTCCGGGTCAAGGCCAATCGCTGCCAAGGCACCTTTCACGCGCGGGATGTAGCCATGATGGTCGGCACCCCAGATGTTGATGATACGTTCGAAGCCGCGTTCGTATTTGTTCAGGTGGTAGGCGATGTCGGAAGCGAAATAGGTGTAGAGACCGTTGTCGCGCTGCACGACGCGATCCTTCTCGTCGCCAAAGGACGTGGACTTGAACCACTTGGCGCCGTTCTGGATGTACAGGTGGCCGGCCTTGTCGAGTTGCTCGACGCAGCGGGCAACGAGGCCGGTATCGAACAGCGATTTTTCCGAGAACCACACATCAAAATGAACGCCGAATTCTTCGAGATCACTGCGACCATCGCCGAGTTGCTCGGTCAGCACGTGGTTATGCACGTAGTTCCAGTCCTCGCCGAGCAGCGTCTTGGCATTGGCGATCAGCGCATCGAGATGCGTCTCGCGTTGCGCCTTGGCTTCATCGTCGGCACGCTCGGCGTCGGGCAGTCCGGGTGTGTCTTGGAGCACGGCAGCGGCCGGGCGAACGTACTTGCCATCATGGGCGATTTTCATCTGCTCGGCCATGTCGCGCACGTAATCGCCCTTGTAGCCATTCGGCGGGAAGCTGACGCCGCCATCCGCCCCGGCGTAGAGTTCCAGATAACGCAGCCAGGCCGAGAGGGCCAGAATGTCCATCTGCCGGCCGGCGTCATTCACATAATATTCGCGGGTTACATCCCAGCCGGAGTAAGCCAGCAGGTTTGAGAGGCTGGCGCCGTACGCCGCGCCACGGCCATGGCCGACGTGCAGCGGGCCGGTCGGGTTGGCCGAGACGAATTCGACTTGCAGCTTTTTCTTGCCACCCAGCGTCGAGCGGCCAAATGACTCGCCTTGATCGAGAATGCTGCGAATCACTTCCAGCTTGGCCGACGGCAGCAGGTGGAAGTTGATGAAGCCGGCACCGGCAATTTCGGTCTTGCCAACGAAGGGTGATTTCGGGATTTCGGAGAGCAGCAGCTGCGCCAGTTCGCGCGGATTCCGCTTCATCGGGCGCGCCAGTTGCATCGCCAGATTGCATGAGAAATCGCCATGCGAAGCCTGCTTCGGACGTTCCAGAATGATGGCGGTGTCCGCCTGATCCGGCACGACGCTTAACAGCGCAGCGCGCATCAAGTCGGTCAGATGGGTCTTGATATCGTGAGTCATCGTGGCGCTTTATCTTGTAAATAGGGCAAGGGGCCGATTATACGATGCCCGTCTGCATCAAGCATCGCCCTCTGACGGTATGAACAGGCTGAACAACTGTGCTTGCGTTGCGACGCCAAGCTTCTCCCTGATGTTGGCGCGGTGGAATTCAACGGTCTTGACACCGATGTGCAACTCGTCGGTGATCTGCCGTGTCTGCTTGCCCTCCAGAATCCGGTCCAGTACTTCGCGTTCGCGCTCGGAAAGTGTTGCCAGCCGGGTCGCCAGGTCAGCGGATATATCGTCATGCCGGTTGGCCTGTTTGCGCCGCTCCCCGTCCATGCGCAACGCGTTGAGCACGGACAATACCAGCCGCTCCTCCTCGTGCGGCTTCTCGATGAAATCGACGGCACCCTTCTTCAGCGCGCGTACCGCCATCGGAACATCGCCATGTCCGGTGAGAAACACGATCGGGATCGCAATTTTGCGCTTGTGCAATTCGTCCTGCAGATCCAGACCGCTCATGCCCGGCATGCGGATGTCGAGCACCAGGCAACCCGTCTGGCCCGGGCGTAGCGCCTTCAGGAAAGCGGCGGCGGAGCGGAAAGTCTCAACCTCCATCCCGGCCGACTGCAGCAGCATACCAAGGGCATCGCAAACGGCCGCATCGTCGTCGACGACAAAGACCGTGAGCCCGGTTTCACAAGCGTTCATCAATCGATCTCCGGGGGCAGGGTGAAGTGGAAGGTGCATCCTCCATCCGGGTTGGTGCTGTGCCATATGCGGCCACCGTGCGCTTCCAGGACGGAGCGGCAAATGGACAGCCCAAGGCCGAGGCCATGGGACTTGGTGCTGAATAAGGGCGTGTACAACCGTACGCTGATGGCTTCGGGAATCCCCTCACCCTGATCGGCAATCGATACGACGATGGCACCGTCTGCGGCCTTGGCCGTCGACACCCCTAGCCGCCGGCTGGATGGCGGTGATTTATCCATGGCATCGATGGCGTTCTGCACCAGATTCACGATGACCTGAATCAGCAGGGTCCGATCGGCATGGGTCATTGGTAGCCCCTCGGACAAAGACAACTCGGCAGTCACTGCGCTGTCCTCCAGTTGATTTTCCAGAAGTTCCAGCGATTCCCGCACCAGTGCATTGATATCAAAGTGGGTAGGACTGGGGCGCTTGCTGCGTATGAAGTCACGAACGCGACCGATGATTCTTCCGGCCCGCAGAGCCTGCTCGCGGCTGCGCTGCAGGGCGGTGACGACTTGTGCCTTGTCGAAAACGGGCGCTGCCAGCAGGCGAAGGCAAGCGTCGTTGTAACTCGCGATGGCCATCAGCGGCTGGTTGACTTCGTGGGCGAGTGAAGTGGCAATCTCGGCCAGTGCGGCCAGGCGGGCGGTCTGGTGCAGCATATCCTGGTGTTGCTGTTTCAAGGCTTTCGCACGTTTCTTTTCTGAAATATCGGTGATTACCTGGACGCTGACACTGCGGCTGGATTTCCACGGAATCGGAACCACCTGCACCTGGTACCAGCGGCCGCTCATCGGGTCGCGCACTTCGCGCGAAACGAATTCGGCGTCGATCAACTCCTTATGTTCGCCGAGCACGCTCTCGGTTGTGACTTCGCCAAGACCAAAGCGTTTGCCCAGATCTTCTGCGCTAAGAGTGCGAGGATCTGTGTCGATCATGCGCGCGAGACTGCGGTTGGCATAAAGGATTCGGCCGCTGTCCTGGTCGGCGACATAAACAGCGGCATGCAATTCCTCGAGAACACGCACGAAGCGCTCGTCGGCGCGGGTCAAGGCGAAACGCAGGCGCGCCAGCAGCAGAACGAAGGCGATGTCGATGACCACCATCGCCACGCCTTCCCAGTAAAAGAAAAAATCGCCTTTATACGGGTGTGTGGAGCCAAAGCTCACCAGCCAGAAAAGGCTGGATACGGCAACAATCGCTACGCCCGCCCGCAAACCTCCGGCCCACGTCGCAAGGGCAATCGGAACCAGGTAAAGGATGGCGAAGCGCAACTCGTAACCGGTAGCTTGGTCGAGCGTTGCGACCAGAGCCACCAGTACCAGGGCCAAACCCGAGGCGGCGACAGGGCTGTTGGTGGCCCAGCGGGTAAAGGCGGCCGCCCATGGCAGCGGCTGCTGTGGCGCTGCCCACAGCTTCACTTCGTGCGCCTCTGAGCGCACCCGTTACGCGAAAAAACTGAACCTTTCAACGCTTCATTCCTGTCGAATTTGAAGACCAGCCTGCACCTTAGCATGACCAGGCGGCGTGCATGAAGACTAGGGGCAACCCTAGTTCCTGCTGCGCTCAGGCCGCGTATGCTGCAACGACTCGAAAAAACCCCGAGTCCCAGCCATTTGTCATTAATGACGTTAAATCATAATCGATAGCCTGCTGACGCAGACGTCGTTGAAAGAAGGTGTAACTTGCTGGACCAGATACCAATCTTTTTGCAGGCACTCCTAGACCAGACCGGGGCGGTTAACTTTTCCCTTGGCAACCTGTTCATGATCATCATTGGCGTGATCATGATCTACCTGGCGATCTCCAAGCACTACGAGCCCTTGCTACTCGTCGGCATCGGGTTTTCCTGCATCGTGGCCAACGTGCCCGGGCCACCGGACGTTCCCGGTGGGCCCGCCATATCGGCGCTGCTCTATGCAGTGAAGGATGGCGGACTGTTCCACTATGCCTACATGGGTGTGGAAAAGCTCATCATCCCGCCGCTGATTTTCCTCGGTGTCGGAGCGATGACCAACTTCGGGCCGATGATCGCCAATCCCAAGCTGGTACTCCTCGGGGCGGGAGCGCATCTGGGCATTTTTGTAGCGCTGATTCTCGCCAAGATGCTCGGCTTCACGCTGAGTGAAGCGGGCGCCATCGGGCTCATCGGCGGCGCTGACGGGCCGATGGCGATTTTCGTCGCGGTCAAGCTGGCGCCGCATCTGCTCGGGCCAATCTCCGTCGCGGCCTACTCCTATATGGCGCTGATGCCGATGATCCAGCCGCCGGTGATGCGTTTGTTGACCACCAAGGCGGAACGTGAAATAGGCATGGCGGAATCACGCAAAGTGACCAAGCTGGAAAGAATCGCCTTCCCCCTCGTCATCGCCATTATCGTCAACCTGTTCTTTCCGCCGGTAGCCCCGCTGATCTCCATGCTCATGCTCGGTAATCTGCTCAAAGAGGTTGGTGTGACGGATCGTCTGTCGAAGACTGCGGCCGGCGGCTTGATGAACGTCATCATCATCATTTTGACCGTGGCCATTGGCTCCACCATGGCGGCCGAGAAATTCCTCACTTTCCAGACGCTCCAAATCGTCATACTCGGCCTGATCGCATTCCTCTTCGGTACCGGCTCCGGTGTGGTTACGGCAAAAATCATGAATCTGTTCCTCAAGGTAAAGATCAATCCGCTGATCGGGTCGGCCGGTATCGCTTCCGTCCCCATCGCGGCGCGCGTCGCGCATATCGAGGCGTACAAGGCGAATCCGAAAAATCTCCTGATTTACCATGCCATGGGACCCAATCTCGCCGGTGTTTTCGGAACGGCCATCTCGGGCGGTATTCTGCTCGCCCTGCTGGGAGCGAACTGAGCATGAAACACGTGATCCCCTGTTTCATTGCAGCGTCCATGGTGCCACCTGGTGCTCATTCTCTTGCTATAACCATTGAGGCGAGGCCGTCATGACCGCTCTTGTTCCGGATACGCTCCAGGGGGCGATAATTGTCAGCGTTATCGACTTCTTTCTCAGCTTCATCATTATTAGTGGCATCGGCGTCGTGCTGTCGTTTTTTCCGCTGCTCAATCGCGTGGCTTTGTTCTTGAAGCCAGCGCCTAAGGCCACGCACGACAAAAAAGTTGGCCACGCTGAAAAAGCCATCCCCGACAACAGACCCGACATGGTCGCCCTGGACGATATCGCCGCCATCGCGGCAGCAGTCTTTGTCGTCATGGATGGATCGCCGCATCGCATTATCAACATCCAGCCCTCGCAACGCAGCGCCTCGTGGGCAGCCGAAGGGCGGATTGCCCAGCACGGTTCGCACACGGTGCGCTAGAACATGGCTATGCCAGGAGTTTGAAGGAGCCGACCTCCATCATCATTGCCCCAGGCGCAGATCCCACTCCTGAACGATTGGACCGTGGTTTCCCTGGGTTGAAGGCAACATCCTTGATCGAGAGCAAGACTATCGACAAGGAGTGCTTCTTCGCCTGCAAATCCACGTTCAGCACACCCGTCGGGGTCATCGAAATTTCCACCGGAGCGGCTAGCGAGCATGTGGTTGTGTTGAATTGGCCGCCCGAATCGGCAGACGATTCCTTGTGAAAGCTGTCCCATTGCGCGATCAGGACACTGGCGGCTGGCGCTTCGCCGCTGAGAAATTCGGCTGAGATGGAGGAATTGTCGCGTTCGGTGACCGGCAGGTTGACCTTGACTGTCGCCCTGGAGGTCAGCCTGAGATTCGGACGACTCAGGGTTTCGGAAACAGCGATGCTGCCACTGTAGGTGCCAAGCTTGCTCGATTGCGCCTGCGCGCTTGAGATGTTGCAGGCGCAGATCAGAGCCGCGGTGGCGAGAGTGCAGACAGAAAATTTATCATTCAGGAAGTGGCCCGAGGCGAATTGCTAACGGTGAATGTAATG
Source organism: Propionivibrio sp. (assembly GCF_049316945.1). GTDB lineage: Bacteria > Pseudomonadota > Gammaproteobacteria > Burkholderiales > Rhodocyclaceae > Propionivibrio. Next base: position 34,207 of record NZ_JBMOJE010000031.1, read on the forward strand.
GCTGTAATGGCACATTTTCTGTTTCCTCAAAGGATTGGAAGTTCACCGGGCCCTTCGCAAGCAAGGCCGAAGCTGGGGGCCGCCGCCAATCTTCACCGATTTCGCGCCGGCATGCACCGCGATTTACAGAAAGCCCTTCCGGATTGCCCCCAGCTTTGGGCCGGAAAGTAGCCGCAATGTGCATAGGTGCGGCACTCAGAAACACCACGAAACTGTTCCAACGGAAAATAAAGAATGACTGCGTTTTCGATGAAAACACCTCTTTGTTCCACTCGCAATTCCGACACTCTGGAAAGACGCAATTCGGCTAGGAGGGGCCGTAGAGGTCTTCGAAAATCGATATGCATCAACGGCAGGTAACTCATCAGTTACCTGCCGTTCGACCTTATTGGCTGTCAGTCCGCTCGTCGGCCTGAACTGCCGTTGGCGCTCTGTGCTGACTAGGTCAGCTTTGCGGCCCTTAACTGCCGATCAGTCCAAAATTGACCGAGGAGCCGCATTTCGATACCGGGTTATGAACGGCGGCTCTGCTCAGTTACCTGCTATAGAGCGCCGAAGCTGCAATCGCCGCCCTGGGTGCGCCAGAAATGGGCACCCGGCGCCGAACCACCGACAAGCCCGACGCGCCGGATTGGCTCCGGATGTAAAGTGGCCATCTTTCCACGCACTCAAGCCGCTAAACCCCGATCTGAAATGCCCGCCGGTCGCTGTGAATTATTGCCCTGGATCGACGCTGCCCGTTGCACCGGATGCGGCTGGTGTGTGGCGGCTTGCCCGTTTCATCTGCTGAGCCTGGAACTGAAGGACTGGCGCAAGACCTCGGTGATCAGCGATCTGGACGCCTGCACCGGATGCAGGAAATGCGAGCCGAAGTGTCCCTTCAACGTGATCAGCATGGTCCATCGCGCCCCGCCAACCGCCGAATAGCCTGACGGGGTGACGAGGCGCGGCGTTGCCGCCGCTGCTGCTCAGGCCTGCGCAGCCGCCAGCACGGCATTCAGCGTCGGGCTCGGCCGCATCACGGTTTCGAGCTTGGCGAAATCGGGCAGGTAGTAGCCGCCAATGTCGACCGGCTTGCCCTGCACCGCTGCGAGTTCGGCCACGATGGTCTGCTCGTTGTCGGCGAGCGCTTTAGCCAGCGGGGCAAACCGGGCGGCCAGTGCGGCGTCTTCAGTCTGCGCGGCCAGTTCCTGAGCCCAGTACATCGCCAGGTAGAACTGGCTGCCGCGGTTGTCGAGCTGACCGGTCTTGGGCGAGGGATTCTTGTTGTTGTCCAGCAGCTTGCCGGTGGCGGCGTCCAGCGCACCGGCCAGGATCTTGGCCTTGTTGTTGCCGGTCTTGATGCCGAGGTCTTCCAGGCTCACAGCCAGCGCCAGGTACTCGCCCAGCGAATCCCAGCGCAAGTGGTTTTCCTCGACCAGTTGCTGCACGTGCTTGGGCGCCGAGCCGCCGGCACCCGTTTCGTACATGCCGCCACCCGCCATCAGCGGCACGATGGACAGCATCTTGGCGCTGGTGCCCAGTTCCATGATGGGGAACAGGTCGGTCAGGTAGTCGCGCAGGATGTTGCCGGTGGCGCTGATGGTGTCCAGGCCGCGGATCACGCGCTCCAGCGTGTAGCGCATGGCGCGCACCTGGCTCATGATCTGGATGTCCAGGCCGGCGGTGTTGTGCTCGTGCAGGTACATCTTGACCTTGGTGATCAGCTGCGCTTCGTGCGGGCGGTAGACATCGAGCCAGAACACGACCGGCATGCCGGAGTTGCGGGCCCGCGTGACGGCCAGCTTGACCCAGTCGCGGATGGCGGCGTCCTTGCACTGACACATGCGCCAGATGTCGCCGGCTTCCACGTCCTGGCTCAGCAGCACTTCGCCAGTGTCAATGTCAGTGATGTTGGCCACGCCGTCTTCGGTGATCTCGAAGGTCTTGTCGTGCGAGCCGTATTCCTCGGCCTGCTGCGCCATCAGGCCAACGTTGGGCACGGTGCCCATGGTCTTGGGATCAAAGGCGCCGTGCCACTTGCAGAAGTTGATGATCTCCTGGTAGATGCGGGCAAAGGTGCTCTCGGGCATCACGGCCTTGACGTCCTTCAGCCGGCCATCAGCCCCCCACATCTTGCCGCCATTGCGGATCATCGCGGGCATCGAAGCGTCCACGATGATGTCGTTGGGCGAATGGAAATTGGTGATGCCCTTGGCGGAGTCGACCATGGCCAGCTCGGGGCGGTACTCGTGGCAGGCGTGCAGGTCGCGCTTGATCTCGTCCTGCTTGCTCTGCGGCAGTGTGGCGATCTTGTCGTACAGGTTGGCCATGCCGTTGTTGACGTTCACGCCCAGTTCGTCGAACAGTGCGCCGTGCTTGGCGAAGGCGTCCTTGTAGAAGATTTTCACGCAGTGGCCGAACACGATGGGGTGCGAGACCTTCATCATCGTGGCCTTGACGTGCAGCGAGAACATCACGCCGGTCTTGTACGCGTCTTCAATTTCCTGCTCGTAGAAGTCGCACAGCGCCTTCTTGCTCATGTACATGCTGTCGATGACCTCGCGGTCCAGCAGCTTGGTGAGGGCTTTCAGCACGATGGTCTTGCCGCTTTTTGTGAGCAGTTCCATGCGCACGTCGCGGGCCTTGTCGAGCGTCATCGACTTTTCACCGTGATAGAAGTCGCCGCGGTGCATGTGCGAAACGTGCGAACGCGAAGCCTGGCTCCAGTCGGCCATGCTGTGCGGGTTCTTGCGGGCGTATTCCTTCACCGCACGAGGGGCGCGGCGGTCCGAGTTGCCTTCGCGCAGAACCGGGTTCACGGCCGATCCGATGCATCGGGCGTATCGCGCCCGGATGGCCTTTTCCTCGTCGGTCCTGGGCGCCTCGGGATAGTCGGGGATGGCGTAACCCTTGGACTGCAGCTCCTTGATGGCGCTGATCAGCTGGCCCTGGGAGGCGCTGATGTTGGGCAGCTTGATGATGTTGGCTTCGGGCTTGAAGGTCAACTGCCCCAGCTCGGCCAGGGTGTCGGGCACACGCTGCGCTTCACTCAGGCATTCGGGGAACATGCTCAGGATGCGCGCAGCCACCGAAATATCACTGGTGGTCACGTCGATGCCGGCCGGCGCGGTGAAGGTGCGGATGATGGGCAGGAAGGCGCTCGTTGCCAACAGCGGTGCCTCGTCGGTCAGGGTGTAGATGATGGTGGGTTTTTGCTCGCTCATCGCTTATCTCAATTGATTGAATGGTTATAGGGAACGCACCTGCTGCGCAACAGGAAAACGGTCGTGCGGGATGTTGGCTGAATTTTTTTCTGCGGTAAGTAAAGGAAATTCAACCACCTTCCCGGAAGTATCCATGCACCTTCCGTCTATCGTCAACTGTAATTTCCCGCCAGTTTTCCCGCCTGGTTCGTCAGATCTATCCTGAAATCCGTGTGTGTTGATGTGCGTATGGGTGTGTGTTCCGCCATCTGTTTCCGGCAGGCTTTCCCGCAAACCTTGTTCGATGCTGTGCAGCAAACGCAATCGACACATCTTTTACACCAACGGCCGCTGACCAACACATTGTAGCCGTTCGTGGCACCGCCCTCCAACGGCCGGATTGGCCGACGAGCTGCCCGACATTAAATATCTGTGACAGGCAGCTTTACCATCAGTTAGCTGCCATTGTGATTTCTGTGCGTCTGCTTCCCGCGTTTGCCTACTGAACGCAGATTGAACCAAGGTGAGAGATGGGGAAGAGAATCTGTATGATTTTCTAAAAGGGAAAGCACACAAGCCGAACTGCTGCGCGCCATCTTGCCATGCCATTGGCCGGTGCTTTATCCGCGCCGCCGTCTGGATTCGTTTATCATGACCGTTCTGCCCTGCCGGGCTTGCGACGACGCCATGCCCAAACTCTCCGAACGCGACGTTTGCACCCGATTCATCACGCCGGCCCTGGTTTCCGCAGGCTGGGACTTACCTACCCAGATCCGTGAGGAAGTCAGCTTCACCAAGGGCCGCGTCATCGTCAGAGGCAAGCTGCACAGCCGGGGCAAGGGCAAGCGCGCCGACTACATCCTGTACTTTCACCCCAACCAGCCTATCGCGCTGATCGAGGCCAAGGATGCCAACCACAGCGTCGGCGCCGGCATGCAACAGGGGCTGGACTACGGCGAGACGCTCGACATTCCCTTCGTCTTCTCCAGCAACGGTGACGGCTTCCTGTTTCATGACCGCACCGGCAACGCGGCGACGACCGAAACGGTGCTGACCCTCGCGCAATTCCCGTCGCCCGCCGAACTCTGGCAGCGCTACTGTGCCTTGAAGGGGCTGGTCGGCGACGCCGTCGCGACCATCGAGACGCCCTACTTCGACGATGGCTCAGACCGCGTGCCGCGCTATTACCAGGTGACCGCCGTCAATCGCACGGTCGAAGCCGTCGCCCGCGGACAGTCGCGCATCTTGCTGGTGATGGCTACCGGTACTGGCAAGACCTATACCGCCTTCCAGATTATCTGGCGCTTGTGGAAAGCCAGGATCAAGAAGCGCATCCTGTTCCTCGCCGACCGCAACATCCTCGTCGACCAGACGCGCACCAACGGCTTCAAGCCGTTCGGCCAGGCCATGACCAAGATCGGCAAGCGCCAGGCCAACAAGGCATTCGAGATCTACCTGTCGCTCTATCAGGCGTTCAACCGATCCCTACGCCAAGACCATCGTCTTCTGCGACGACATCGACCACGCCGAGCGCATGCGTCAGGCGCTGGTCAATCTCAATCCGCAGCGGGTCAAGGAGAACCGCAAGTACGTGATGCGGATTACTGGCGACGAGCAGGAGGGCAAGGCCGAGCTCGACAACTTCATCGACCCGGAGAGACGCTACCCGGTGATCGCCACCACCAGCAAGCTGATGACGACCGGCGTCGATGCCCAGACCTGCAAGCTCATCGTTCTCGACCAACGCATTCAATCGATGACCGAGTTCAAGCAGATCATCGGCCGTGGAACCCGCATCAACGAGGACTACGGCAAGTTCTGGTTCACCATCATGGACTTCAAGAAGGCGACTGAACTCTTTGCCGATCCGGCCTTCGACGGCGATCCGGTGCAGATCTATGAGCCCGGCCCGGACGACCCGGTCGTGCCACCCGACGAACCCGAGGATGTGGATGGTGAGCCGGTCGATGGCGAAGGCGGCGAAGGTGACGATGAAGAGCCGCCGCCAGTCTTCCCGCCCGACGTCGAGGGCGCCAAGCGCATCAAGTACGTGGTCGGCGGCGAAGTGACGGTGTATGTCGTCGCCGAGCGTATCCAGTACTACGGCCCGGACGGCAAGCTGATCACCGAATCGCTCAAGGACTACACGCGCAAGGCGGTGCATAAGGAGTTTGCCTCGCTCGACGACTTCCTGTGCCGCTGGAGCGCCACCGAGAAAAAACAGGTGCTGTTCGACGAGCTGGCCAACCAGGGCATCCTGCTCGAAGCGTTGGCTGAAGAGGTCGGCAAGAGGCTTGGCAAAGGCGCCGACAAGGTCTTTGACCCCTTCGACCTGATCTGCCACGTCGCCTTCGACCGCCCCGCGCTGTCGCGCCAGGAGCGCGCCGACCAGGTCAAAAAGCGCGACGTATTCGCCCGCTATGGCGATCAGGCCCGTCCCGTGCTGGATGCGCTGCTCGACAAGTACGCGGACTCTGGTATCGAGAGCATCGAAGATATTAAAATCCTGACCCTCGACCCTTTCTCGCGCCTCGGTACCGCGCCTGAACTGATCAACTCCTTCGGCGGCAAACCGGCCTATCTCAAGGCGGTGCAGGAGCTGGAACAACAACTCTATGGATGAAATTCGGCCCAATCCGCCTCACCCCAAGACCGTCATTCCGGCGAACGCAGGAATCCAGGTTTTTGGATCGCCGACTGGGTCCCGGCTTTCGCCGGGACGACGATATTCAATGGCCGGGTTAATCAATGAAACAACCGTGCGTCTATCTGCTCGCCAGCCGCAGGAACGGAACGCTCTACGTCGGCGTCAGCTCCAATCTCGTGCAGCGTATCTGGCAACACAAGAATGATCTGGGAGAAGGTTTTTCCTAGAAGTACGGTGTTCACACCCTGGTCTGGTTCGAGCAGCACGTGACGATGGAGTCAGCCATCACGCGGGAAAAGGCGATCAAGGAATGGCGCCGCGCCTGGAAGCTTGAATTGATCGAGGCAACAAACCCGGAGTGGCGAGACCTGTACGATGAAATTGTCTGAAGCGCCTGATCTGATAGCCTGTCATCTTGAAACGAATAGATTCACAAACCCCGTCATTCCGGGCTTGACCCGGAATCCAGTTCGTCTATCAAAAAAAGGTCTTTCAACATCATGATCAGATGTACGAATCTGGGTCCCGGCTTTCGCCGGGACGACGACGGACCTGAGTCTCACCGCCTGTCGTTCCGGCGAACGAACGTCACCCCGGAATCCAGTAAGCACGGTAAATCCTGACCCTTTACGAAAAGACCTCATGTCCATCAGCTCCACCATCAAATCAATCCAGGACATCATGCGCAAGGATGTCGGCGTCGATGGCGACGCGCAGCGCATCGGCCAGCTGGTCTGGATGTTCTTCCTCAAGATCTACGACGACAAGGAAACTGAGTACGAGCTGCTGGCTGACGACTATCGCTCGCCGATTCCCGACGCGTTGCGCTGGCGCAACTGGGCGGCCGACCAGGAGGGTATGACCGGTGATGAACTGCTCGACTTCGTCAATAACCAGCTCTTCCCGACCCTGAAAGACCTGCAGCCGGCTGGCGGCGACAAGCGCGGCTACGTCATCCGTGGCGTCTTCGAGGACGCCTACAACTACATGAAATCCGGCCATCTGATGCGGCAGGTGATCAACAAGATCGTCGACGGGCTCGACTTCAACAAGGCGCAGGACCGCCACCTGTTCGGCGACCTCTACGAGCAGATCCTGCGCGACCTGCAGAACGCCGGCAACGCGGGTGAGTACTACACGCCACGGCCGGTCACGCAGTTCATGGTCGATATGGTCGCGCCGCAACTCGGCGAAAAGATCCTCGACCCGGCCTGTGGCACCGGCGGCTTCCTGACCTGTGCCATCGAAACCGTGCGCAAACAACAGGTCAAGACCGTCGATCAGGAGCAGCTGTTGCAGGATTCGATCTTCGGCGTTGAGAAGAAACCGCTGCCACACCTGCTGTGCACCACCAACATGATCCTGCACGGCATCGACGTGCCGACTAACGTGCGCCACGACAACACCCTGTCGCGTCCGCTGCGCGACTATGGCCCACGCGACCGTGTCGACGTCATCCTGACCAATCCGCCGTTCGGCGGCATGGAGGAGGACGGCATCGAGAACAACTTCCCGGCGACCTTCCGCACCCGCGAAACCGCCGACCTGTTCCTGGTGCTGATCATGCACCTCCTGAAGGATGGCGGCCGCGCCGCGGTAGTGCTGCCCGACGGCACGCTGTTCGGCGAGGGCATCAAGACGCGCATCAATGAACAACTGCTCGAAACCTGCAACCTGCACACCATCGTTCGTCTGTCCAACGGCGTCTTTGCCCCCTACACCGGCATCAAGACCAATCTGCTCTTCTTCACCAAAGGCCAGCCAACAAGGGACGTGTGGTTCTACGAGCATCCCTACCCGGCGGGTGTCAAGAACTACAACAAGACCAAGCCGATGCGCATCGAGGAATTCGAGGTCGAAAAGGCGTGGTGGGGCGGTGTGGAAAGAAGCGACCGCGTCGAGAACGAGTATGCCTGGAAGGTCAGCGCCGACGACATCAAGGGGCGTAACTACAACCTCGACATCAAGAACCCGCACAGCCCGGATCTGGTCGTCCACGACCCGGATGTGCTGCTCGCCGACTACGCCCGGCTTCAAGAGCGCATCGCCGAGACGCGCAACCAGCTCAAGGCCGTGCTGGCGGCCGCGCTGAGTAGCGACTGACGCATTCCCGGAAAGGACTTCGCCATGCCCATCATCAGCCGATTTCTGGGAATTGTGATAAGCATGTTCTGGAATGATCACGCCCCACCGTATTTCCATGCCAAATATAGCGAATACGAAATCACGGTGAATATTCACGACGGTATTGTCGAAGGAAAATTCCCTAAGCGTGCACTGCGACATGTACTCGAATGGTACGGTCTGCACCAGGAAGAGCTGCTGAAGGACTGGGAACTATGCCGCCAATCGCAATTACCAACGCCCATTGAACCGCTGGAGTAAAGCCATGTTCCTGCACATCAAGGAAGCCCGCTATCTGGGCGACTACAAAGTTGCCGTGACCTTCAACGACGGCAAAGCGGGCATTGCCGACCTCGCCGAGGCCCTGCAAGGCGGTGGCGTATTCGAGGCGCTCAAGGACAAGAGCGAATTCGCCAGGCTGACGGTCGATGCCGAGCTCGAAACCATCGCCTGGCCGAATGGCGCAGATCTGGCGCCGGAATTCGTTTACTTCCAGGCCTTCAAGAGCGATCCACAACTCCAGCAGCAATTCAAGACCTGGGGCTATGCGGGATGAGCGCCCGCCTGCCCGAGCATCTCGACCTGATCGTCTCTGCACCGAATGGCATCAAGAAGCTGCGCGGGCTGATCCTGGAGCTGGCGGTGCGCGGCAAGCTGGTGTCGCAGGATGCGGAGGATGAACCAGCGAGCGAATTGCTGAAGCGGATTGTTTTAAAAAGGTCCGGCCATAAATCGAAACCAATCGTTTCATTAAACGATGGTGTGCGTCCTTTTGACGTGCCTGATAGTTGGCAGTGGAGGCGTTTTGAGTCTGTTTTTTCGCTTGAATACGGAGGCAACCTGCCCGCCCCGAAACGAAGTAATTCAGGTGGCTACGCAACGAAGATCGTCACCTAACCGAGTTCGGCGGCAACCCCAATTTGCTGTGGAACATGAAGTCCGGGCAACTGGCGGTGATCGACCATAACCAGGCCTTTGATCGCAATTTCAATGCAGCGCATTTTTTCGATTCCCACGTCTTCGCGAGCTACTGGAGCCGAGTCTTTGACGATCATGCCGAACGAGAGCGCTATCAAGCCAGGATGAATGCCGTGCTTTCAAAGCTTGACGACATCCGTGTTAGCGCCCCCGATTCTTGGTGGCATTTCGCAGAGGGTGTCCCAGCCGATGTGACTTGGGACGAAATTGTTCCTTGCCTGGAACGTTGCCACCGGGAAGATTTCTGGAATACACCATGAAAAAGTTTGCCTGCCAATATGCCCTGCTCCGCTTCCGCCCGTTTGTTGAAACGTGCGAGTTCGCCAACGTGGGCATCGTCCTGATGGCGCCTGATGCACGCTTTTTCGGCTTCCGCCTGCTCAAGCAGTATGGCCGCATCACGCAGTTTTTTCACCAGATTGATCGTAAGATTTATCTGGATGGTCGTGACCTGTTCAAGGAAGAACTGGAACGCTTTGCCGGTGATTTACGGCGCCTGGCGCTCGATGGCAGGAAGACGCAGCCCGACCTGGCGCTGGCCCGCAACCTGTTTGCTGAACTGGTTCGTCCGCGCGAGGCGATGCTGCAGTTTGCCGATCAGCGGATTGCGCTGGCCGATGATCCTAAGGTCAGATTTCTTCTGTTAGGACCCAATTGGTTTGGCACTTTTCACACCAGCG